>JAHZKV010000102.1 GCA_022600215.1 bacterium | reverse complement strand
TTAAGTACTTAATTGCAGAGATAATGTCTTCTTTTTTTAGAGTTACTTGATCCAAAGTCTCATCATTCACAGGAAGGCCAAGCTTCATGTTCATTTTGTATCGACCTACTCTACCTAAATTGTAACGCTTAGGATCAAAGAATAATCTCATAATCAAAGATCTAGCATTTGATAATGTTGCAGGTTCACCTGGACGTATTTTACGGTAAAAATCTTTAAGTGCAGACTCATACGAATCGGTTGGATCTTTCATAATCATCTTGATAATTGGAGAAGACTCATCGGCATCTTCTGCAACTCTTACAAAACCAATGTTTGCATCCAAGATTCTCTTTAACATCGCTGTTGTTAGCTTCTCTGCAGCTTTTCCATAAACAATTCCTGAATCTTCATCTAACACATCTTCTGCTAAGATCTTTCCAACAACTTTTGAGAAATCTGCATCAGACTTAATACGGATACGTCTTGTGGAAAAGAATTCTTCGATAATATCAGCATTAGTAGAATAACCAAGAGTTCGAATAAAGGAGGTAGCTAGAACCTTTCTTCTTCTTTTCTTCTTGTCTACATAGATATAAATCAGATCATTAATATCAAAAGATGCTTCTAACCAACTTCCTCTGTAAGGAATTACGCGGAAAGAAAATAGGTTAATCCCTTTTGGATGCATTGCGCTTTCATAACAAATACCTGGAGATCGGTGAAGCTGAGATACAATAACTCTTTCTGCACCGTTAATGATAAAGGTACCGCGCTCGGTCATCAAAGGAATGGTGCCCATGTACACCTCTTCTTCCTTAATACCTGTTTCATCTGTTAATCTAAAACTTGTTTTTAGAGTGGAATTATAACTAATTCCCCTTCTAAGACATTCTTGAGGACCATATTTTGGTACCGTCAAGTTGTATGATAAATACTCTAAGACAATTTTGTCATCGAAGCTTTTGATAGGAAAGATTTCAGAAAATACTTCTTCTAATCCCTCTTCTCTTCGCTTGGTAGGATCCCCTTCCGATTGCAAAAAGTTCTTGTACGACTTAATCTGAATTTCAATTAAATTAGGAAGATCGATGATCTCCTCTGATTTATGAAAACCCACCCTTTCCGGTGACTTGTTTGGCATAATGCCCCCTTAATAATTCTCTAGAGATTTGTAGCTTGACCCTTACCCTGAAAAGCATCGGCTTACAGAGATTTTTATACAGAACATGAGTCCTTCTGATCACAAAAGGGCTCATGTTATATACTAAATTAGTTATAAAAGTGTCTTATAGACCTTTTGCTTCACCAACACAACCAGCTGCTGAAAGTTCTTTCATAGCTTCATCAGCTTCTGCTTTAGAAGCAGACTCTTTTAGTGTAGTTGGAGCACCTTCTACAGCTTCTTTAGCTTCTTTCAGCCCAAGACCTGTAACTTTTCTAACTGCCTTAATTGCAGCAATTTTTTTGCTCTCGTCTACACTTTTCAAGATGATATTGAACTCAGTGGACTCTTCTGCTGCTGGTGCTGCTGCGCCTGCTGCTGGTGCAGCTACTGCCGCTACAGCTGCTTGAGCTTTCACGCCCCACTTCTCTTCTAGCATCGTTTTAAGGTTAGCAAGGTCTAATACTTTTAGCTCACTTAATGTATCTACGATTTTTTCCAATGTTTCTTGACTCATTTGTTTCCTCTCTTTTTTATTTTTCTTCTAAATTTTTATTTTCCACACAATGCAATACACTTGTGAGTAACGCTTCTACTGTCGCTAGCGTTTCACTCATTGGCGCTTCAAGCAATCCAAGGATTTGCGCTCTCATCTCATCAAGTGATGGTAAGTTGGAAATCTGCTCCACTTCAGAAGCAGCACATTTTTTCTCTTCAAAGAACCCGCCAATAATATTTAAAGCCTTCGTTTCTTTTTTAGCTTTAAATATCTCTTTTGCAACAGCTGGGAAATTCCCTTTACCCATTGCTAAAAGAACATGGCCTTCTAATTCTTCTAAAGAATACGTAATATTCTTCTCACTAGCTGCTTTTGCAAAAATTCTCTTTTTTACAACAAACATGTCCCCACCAGCTTTCACTAGGGATTCACGCATACCAGCTATAGCATTTGCACCTAATTTATCATAGGACGCAAGAATAAAACCTTCTTCTAAATCAATTTTTTCTTTCACCTCATCTAGAAGTGCTTGTTTTTCTGCTGACATCTTCTCACTCCTAATGCAATATGCTAGATTCTAGTTTTAATCCAGGACCCATGGAGGTAGAAATACTAATAGACTTAATATATGCACCTTTCATAGTTGCTGGCTTATTTTTCATAATTGCCTCTAGTAAAGACTTAAAGTTTTCTACTAGCTGCTCTTTTGTAAAAGAAATTTTTCCGAAGATAGAGTGGATATTAGCACTCTTGTCTACTTTAAACTCTACTCTTCCTGACTTTACTTCTTTTACAGTCTTTGCAACATCCGTTGTTACAGTCCCTGCCTTTGGAGCAGGCATCAAACCTCTTGGTCCAAGAATCTTACCAAGACGACCTACCACTCTCATCATATCTGGAGTAGCAATCACTTGGTTAAAACCTGTCCAACCTTCTTTGATTTTTTCTGCAAGGTCATCACCACCAACAAAATCCGCTCCTGCTTCTTCTGCTTCTTTGGCTTTATCCCCTTTTGCAAACACTAATACTTTTACATCTTTTCCGGTTCCATGTGGTAAAAGGTTACTTCCCCTTACCTGTTGATCTGCTTTTCTTGGATCTACACCCATATTCAAAGCTACCTCAAAAGTCTCATCAAATTTTGCTGGGGAAACTCCCTTAAGGACCTCTACAGCTTCATCAATAGAATAAACTTTTGTCAGATCAAGATCTTTGACACCGTCGCTAAATCTTTTACTTCTTTTCATTTTTGTTTCTCATTTTTTATATTTTTACTCAACATCTATACCCATCGAGCGAGCCGTTCCCGCTACGATGTTAAATGCCGCTAAAAAGCCTTCTTCGGTAGAGAAGTCATGCTTCAAACGAAGATCTGGAGCTTTTCTCTTAACAATCTCTTCCACATCTTTCTTTGTTAGCTTTCCTACCTTATCTCTATTTGGAACAGAAGATCCCTTTTGCAACTTAAGCTGACCCAGAATCAATTTTGACATTGGGGGCTGCTTAGTCTCAAATACGAAACTCTTATCTGCATATACAGTAATTACTGTAGGCAAAATATCTGATCCACCTTGAGTTTTTGCATTAAATTCTTTGCAAAAGCCCATGATGTTTACTCCAGCAGCACCAAGCGCTGGACCAATAGGCGGCGCAGGGCTAGCTTTTCCTGCCTGAATTTGCAACTTAATTAATTTTACTACTTTTTTCTTTGCCATTATCTTGCCTTAATCATTTGTTATTTTTTCTACTTGCCACATCTCAAGATCGTCCACTTTCGTATCTCTCCCAAAAATTGAAACAAGCACTGAGAGTTTGCCTTTATCTTGAAATATTTCAGAAACAGTTCCTGTAAGATTTACAAAAACACCTTCTGTAATTTTTACTACATCGCCACAATCGATATTGTACTTGTGAACTACCTCGCCTTCCTCTGCTGTTAGATTCTTCACCAGTTCATCCACTTCTTTATCACTTAACGGGGAAGGAGCTCCTCCACCAAGGAAATCAAGCACACCATTCTCACTTTTAATGAAATGCCATACCTCATCAGAAAGATCCATTTTAACTAGGACATATCCTGGCCATAAAATCTTTTCTCTAATTACTTTTTGACCAGATTTTACTTCCACCACGTTCTCAGTAGGTATATACACCTCTAAAACATGACTTTTCAAACCTGTCTTTTCTGCATTCTCTAAAATAGAGCGCTGAACTTTCTTTTCTTGCCCAGAGAAAACCTGAAGCACATACCAATTTTCTGACATTTTCTATCCTATCAACCTAAAGATCACAGAGTTTAACATAGAAATGGCCTTATTGACAAACAAATCTGCACAATAAATTCCAATCCCGAAAACAAACATAGAAATAATTACAATTTTCACGCTCGTTCTCAAACTTTTCTTTGACGGCCAAACAATTCTTTTAGCTTCATCCTTCAATGAAGAGATAAAAGATTTTTTTGTTTTGACCTCTTGTTTTTCACTAACCATCTCAGTCATACTCTTCCCTTATTTAAAACGAGTGCGAAGGGCCTCGAACCCCTGACCTGCGGCTTTGGAGACCGCTGCTCTACCAACTGAGCTACACACCCAACAAAAAAAAGGGGGCCGCTAAGCCCCCTCTAATTTATGAAATGATCTTTGATACAGTTCCTGCACCAATAGTACGTCCACCTTCACGGATCGCGAACTTCATTCCTTCTTCCATAGCTACAGGAGCAATTAGCTCACCAGTGATCTCAGCGTTATCACCAGGCATTACCATCTCTGTACCTTCTACAAGAGTAACAGTTCCTGTTACATCTGTAGTTCTGAAGTAGAACTGTGGTCTATAACCAGAGAAGAAAGGCTTATGACGACCACCTTCATCTTTAGTTAGAACGTAGATACTTCCTGTGAACTTCACGTGTGGAGTACAAGTTCCAGCTGCAGAAAGAACCATTCCTCTTTCCACTGCTTTTTTGTCGATACCACGAAGAAGAACACCAACATTCTCTCCAGCTCTTGCTTCATCTAGAAGTTTGTTGAACATTTCAAGTCCTGTTACCACTACACCTTTACGTGTCTCTGTAATACCAACGATGTCAATGTTATCATTCACTCTGATAATTCCTCTTTCTACACGTCCTGTTACTACAGTACCACGACCTGAGATAGAGAATACATCCTCAATTGGCATCAAGAAAGGTTTGTCTACTTCACGTGCAGGAGTTGGGATCTTTTCATCCACAACATTCATTAGCTCAACAATTTTCTCTACATATTTAGCGTCGCCTTCAAGCGCTTTAAGAGCAGAACCTCTTACAAACCCTGTATCTTCATAACCTTGAGCACTTAAAAGCTCATCTAGTTCCATTTCAACCAAATCAAGAAGCTCTTCATCTTCTACTTGGTCACATTTGTTGATGAATACCACGATAGATGGAACACCAACCTGCTTTGCAAGAAGGATGTGCTCTCTTGTTTGAGGCATAGCACCATCTGTTGCAGCAACCACGAGAATCGCTCCATCCATTTGAGCAGCACCAGTAATCATGTTTTTAACATAGTCAGCGTGACCTGGGCAGTCAACGTGTGCGTAGTGTCTTTTTTCTGTTTCGTACTCAACGTGACTTGAGTTAATTGTAATTCCACGCGCCTTTTCTTCTGGTGCGTTGTCGATCGCTGCATAATCTTTAAAGTCAGCTCCACCTGCTTCCGCAAGTACTTTAGTAATCGCTGCAGTAAGTGTTGTTTTACCATGGTCAACGTGACCAATGGTACCGATGTTTACGTGTGGTTTATCTCTTGAAAATTTTTCTTTTGCCATTAGTGTTTGTCCTCCGAAAAGACCTTTTTTTGTTTATAATTTGTTTCTTGCCCAGAACAGGAATCGAACCTACGACCGCTTGCTTACCATGCAAGTGCTCTACCGCTGAGCTACCTGGGCGCTTTTTTTCGCTTTTTATCCTCTCCTAGAGCTCCACCTTGCGTGGTATACTTTAGTTTAATTCTCGAATGAGAAGCAGTATAACGGTAAAGTAAAAAAAACGCAATAGTAAAAGTTTACTTCTACCTTTTTCCTCTGTATACAATCCTTCCTTTTGTTAGATCATAAGATGACATTTCAATTTTTACATGATCTCCCACCAATACCCGAATGTTCCTCATCCGCATTTTTCCACACAAATGAGCCTTAATCTCTATTCCATTATCTAGTTTTACTACAAACGTCATATTCGGAAGTAACTCAGTTACAGTGCCTTCTACTTCGAGAACATCTTCTTTATTTGCCATCTACTCTTATTTCCTTTTTAAATTGTTTGATCCAATAACGTTGTACTATAATAGAGAAATACCCTATTATGCTCAACAGATTTTTCAAAGAGTGAAGCTTGTGGAAAAAAAATTTACCAAGATCAAAAGTCTCTTGCTATCCAAAAAGAGCGAGAAGGAAGTTATTGAAGCAATAATTTCTTTTGGAAAAGATATAGAAAATTTTCCAAAAGATGCGCTTACAAAAGACAACCTTGTGCAAGGATGCCAAAGTGAACTCTACCTGACACACTCTTTTAAAGATGGGAAAATAGACTTTTTTATCCATAGCGAAGCACTCATTTCAAAAGGGCTTGCTGCTATCTTAATCTATTTATATAGCGGTGAAGATCCAAAAGCCCTCTTTACCACACCTCCAACACTCTTTAAGGAAATTCCTACACTACAAAAAATTTCTTTAAATCGACAAATTGGCATACAGAACCTATTTGTACAAATGCAGAAAATTGCCGCAAGGTACTTATAAAGGAGTCTACCTAATGATCCACCCAGTTGAGATC
>JAHZKV010000101.1 GCA_022600215.1 bacterium | reverse complement strand
TTTGAGTAAAGATAAGACACTCTCTCCCCCTTCTACAGAAAAACGCTTTGCTCCCAAGAACTTTTTCTGCAAAAAATCTTCAAGAAGCTTAGCCTTACCCACTTCTTTCACAGCAAGAACTACCTCCTCCTTGGAAAGAGCCTCCCGCTCCCATAATTTTTTGGTTAAAAACTCTTCTTGCTCCGAATGCAAAGGAACAAAGGTTTGTAATCCAATATCACTAGCAAAAGCTCCCACTAACTTGTCTACTAACTCTTGGATAGAAATATCTGCTATACCTAGGGATGGTGCAGAGACCTTTTGCGATAGATCCTTCTTAGAAAGAGAGAAATAAGATAAAAATTCTGATACATCAAAGGAGCGACCTTCCACCAGGGAATTGGTCTTTGCATACAAATGGCCATTTCTTTTGAAATACTCCACTATACGCTCACCATCAACAGCTCCAGCAGTAACCGCACCATCTGATACACTTCCAAGCTCTAGCCCTTGAAAAAAATAAGCCCACTCAGGAGGTACATTTTTTTTATCTTTTTGATACTTTTCAAAAAGATCGTAGATATACCCTTCATTTTCAAACTGTAAGAAACCACCATCATCCATATTACCTCCACCCTACTGCTCAAAAGATTTTTTTCAATGGAAAATTTCCTTGCCAAAGGCTGATTAAACCGCTATAATCCCGCATTTTATAAAAAAACTCCTAGATGATTTGCTCATGAAAATTGAAAGACTAAAAAAATTAGAAAAAGAGATCAAAGAACTTAAAAAATGGCTAGATTTAGACCTTGTTCCTAAGAAGGATGTGGAAAAGCATAATGTCGAGATCGCCGCTCTTCAGCAAAAAATCGATGAAGAAAAAAAGCGCCTAGACTACCTCAAACCAAGTGGCGAGATGGAAGAGTTTGTGATGCCAAAAAAAGGGGCTACCAAGCAAGCATATGAGCCTCAATCGATGCCTGATGTGGATTTTGATAAAAATTCAGACAATTCTAATTATGATATGGATACCTCCACCTCCTTTGAAGCAGATCATACCACCTTATTTGATATTGAAATGGCTGGCGGAAGAGAAAAAGCTACTGCAGAATATGAAGCAGAAGACGATCCCTTCAGCGATAAAAATCGTTGGAAACGTACAAAAGATATGCCAGATGATGATTTTGATGATGCTTGGTAGGAACTCCTATGAGCATTTTTCAAGTAATGGTAAAGCCAAGGCGCTTTGTTAGCAAAGTTCCTAAAAAAAATATTGGTAAAATCCCTCTATACCTTGCCTGGGTAATTGGCATGGTATTTTTACTCACCAAAGCTGCCACTAATCATTTTGACCTCATCTTTGGCCTCCCCACCATTTTAATAGCCTCTGCAATTCTTGCCATCCCAGTAGGGTTTATCCTTGTCTACCTGCTCGCCTTTTTTCTTGAAGTGATGGGAAAATTTTTTAGCGGAAAGGCCTCCTACAAAGAGCTGATCACCGCCTGCATATATGGACGCGTGCCAGAGATTTTTTTACTCGTCACGTGGGGGCTGCTTATCCTATATTTTGGAGATAACGCCTTTTCCATACACAAGGTATTCTCTACAGGCTCCATTTACATATCAGTAATTCTTTGTGCAAAGGTAATCTTCTTTGTTTGGGAGATCATCGCCTCTCTCCAAGGCGTCGCTCAAATGCAAAAATTTTCTGCATGGATGAGCCTGTGGTCTTACCTTACCTCCTTTGTCCTAGTACTTATCACCACCTACATCTTTGATTACTTTGTCGTCACCTTCTTTGCTCTAGATACGGCGGCTCCTTAATGAAAGGAAAAAGCCTCTATCTACACATCCCTTTTTGTAGAAAAAAATGTCCCTACTGCCATTTTTTTGTCACAGGCTATAAAAAAGAAAAGATAGACGCCTTTACAGACCTGCTTATTAAAGAGATAAAAAGCAAAGAGCACGAAACGCCCCTCCTCTCCATCTACTTCGGAGGTGGTACGCCCTTCTTACTTGGCGCAAAAAATGTAAAAAAAATCCTAGAGGTAACTGGCCCTGCAAAAGAAATCACTCTTGAGGCCAACCCCGAAGATGTTACCTTTGAAGCAATGGAAGCTTTTGCCAAAGCAGGGATCAATCGCGTTTCTTTAGGCGTACAAAGTTTTGATGACGGCTTACTAACATTTTTAGGGAGAAACCATTCAGGAGCAAAAGCTGCAAAAGCGGTACAAGAAACCTATGATGCAGGAATAGAAAATATCACCATCGACTTAATGTATGATGTTCCCAACCAAACAAGAGAGATGTTTCAAAAAACACTAGCTACCACCAAGACACTTCCCATCTCTCACCTCTCCCTATACAACCTCACCATCGAGCCCTACACCCCTTTCCACAAGAAAGAAAAGTCGCTAGAATTACTTCGTCCCACCAGTAAAGATAGCACCCTCATGCTCAAAGATGCCGTAGCTGCCTTAGAAGAGATAGGGCTAAAAAGATATGAGATCTCCGCCTTTGCAAAGAGCGGTAAAGAATCGGTACACAATACTGGCTACTGGGAAGGGCGCCCCTTCCATGGTATCGGCCCCTCCGCCTTCAGCTACATAGATGGCGCGCGATTCCAAAATATCTGCAACCTGAAAAAATATGAAGAGCGGGTGAAAAATAATATCAACCCAAAAGACTTCTACGAAAAGCTCCCCCACCTAAAAAGAGAGTGCGAGCTCTTGATGACAGGACTACGTATGCTCAAAGGGATAAAAAAAGAGACCTTCCAAAATGCCCTCTCCCACAAGCAACAAGAAATCTTACGCCTCCTTCAAGAAGGCTATCTCATAGAAACCAAAGAACGCCTCCTCCTTTCTCCAAAAGGTCTCCTCTTCTACGACGATGTTGCCATGGATCTCATCTAGATAGTGGGGCTTTGATTGTGGGGCTTTGCCCCACACCCCACCAAATGGCCGCGCCCTTTGGAAACCCCTCTTTGATTTTTTGTGAATACACAAAAAATGGAGTAAAAGAAATAAACTTGGTTCTATTTTTTTGTGCATACAAAAAAATCAGCAAAGGGTTTGCAAAGGGTTATTACCCTTTGCCGGGTTCTTAGGGCAGAGCCCTAAGTAAGGTTTGAAAGAGGGGCAATGCTACTAAGTACGGGTTTGGATGAGGAATACTGCAGGGCGCTTCTTCAGGTCAGGCCACTGCATCTTCTTCCACTGTTTTACTGAATGAGTAAGCACTTGCTGCTGCTTTGAGCCCAAATCAAGGGCTACACAAAGCATATCGCGTGGCTCTAAAATATCCATCAGATTTTGTAGTGTGGTCTCGGTCTTATAAGGCGTCTGGATATACACTTGCAAGCTTCTATCTCTACGCAATCCACCATCCATCTGACGAGGCATATAACCATAAAAGGTAAACTTTTGTGAATACAAACCAGAAAGCATCAATGCTAAGAAAATACTCGATGGCCCAGGGATAGCCTCCACCAAAATACCTTCATTCTTCGCAAGGTACACAAGACGCGCACCTGGATCAGCAATACAAGGAAGGCCACAGTCTGAAAGGAGACCATAGCTGCCACTCTTTAACAACTTCAAATGCTCAGAGAAATCTTCACTCTTACGATCAATCACCTCCATCGGCTTATCACGCAGTCGATCAAAATCAAAATGCTTCAAAAATTTCCTTGCCACCTTCGGCGTCTCCACAAAAAACCCATCCAGCTCATACAAAATTTCTTCCACGCCCGCAGGAATAGATAAAGAAATCTCCCCATCTTCCGCAAGCAAATTTGGTAACAAATATAACGTCATACAAAAAGTCTACCACATCTCTTCATTATCCACAAATGTGGGGGCGCTGCCCCCACTTCCCCCGCTCAAGGATCAGGATCCTTAAGAAACCTATCACTGATTTTTTTGTATTACAAAAAAATAAAAGACGGGTTTGCAAAGGGTTATTACCCTTTGCTGGGTTCTTAGGGCAAAGCCCTAAGAGAAAGAAAGGACTTGGAGTACAAGAAGATCGAAGAGGTGCTGTGGGGAGAGGGAGGATTGCTTGGCACGCTCTTCTATTTCGAAGAGGGTGGTGAGTACTTTTTTGAAGAAGTGTGGTCCGAGGTGGAGAGCTTTTTGCTTATATTTTTTTTCTTGCCAAGGGGGTATTTTGGCTGGCTCTTTGGAGAGGAGCTTTAGGCCGAGATATGCCCCAAAACGGAAGGCCCCTATGACTTGAAGGAGGGTGGAGATGGTATCGATAGGAAAATTTTCTGGTAGCTTTCCCTTCCATAATATTTCTTCTGCTACTTTGAAGGCATTTTCTTCTGGAAGTGGTGCTATGAGGGCATCGATATCACGCTCATCTATCCTTTGGCGACCATGTGCAAAGGCTCGAAGCTTATCTAGCTCTGTGTGGAAAAGGTGGAGATCAAAAAACACTCTATCTACAAAGGAGGTAGCAACGGGCTGAGAGATTTGGATCCCATCTTTGTGAATAGTATATATTGCTTCGGCTACGAGACGATTTTTTCTCTCCCAAGGCTTTTCTTCTGTGAGGGATAAAAAAGAACCATACTTTTTAAATTTTTCTGTGGGAGTTTTTTTTGCAGACTTTTGAAGGAAAAAAAGCTGCCCTTCCTTTTCCTTAAAGAGTAGCTTCCACTGCTCTTCGCTGTAGCTTTCGCTATTTGTAATGATAAAGATTTTCTCTCCTCCAAAGAGGGAGGGCTGTAAAAGCTCATTCATCATCTCTGAAAAAGTTTGCTCTTCTCCGAAGTAGAAAACCTCTCCTTTTACCTTCTCTTTTATGCGCTTTATTAGATGTGGAACATCCTTTTCATCAGCGACAATAAGATTTCTGCTGGAGGGCGCTCCTACAAAAAAGTCTTTCTCTGTCTTTACTTCCATTACCCCATTCTAACAAATCCATTTGGATCTGTCACGCAAAGACTCTATATTCTACTCAGAAGTACCTAAAGGGACTCTAGCTTGATTCCACATTGATGCGAGTTCCTCATCAGCATCCAATTGAAACAATGCCTTTTGTAGCAAAATACATTTTCCTAACTTATCACTTGCTGGATGCCCACATTGATATAAATCCAACTGGGATCTTATTTTTGCTCTCTGAGCTTTGCGATCTTCTCCTATTAAATCTGGACAAGAAGCATTCATAGCAAGCGTTGTTACTACAAAAACAAAAGGTACGCAAGAAACCACTCCAATAGCATCTATCAATTTATTCACATAGGAAATAGCTAAAAGCGCAATAGCCCCTATTGCTGCTAATTGAATGCCATACCTTGGATCTCTATCTTCTGACCTAAGAATCGTAGCGCTTCCTGCAGCTGCCAGTCCAATAATTGCTGTAGTAAAAATTTTTGGACAATCTCTTACGTGCATAATACACCTCTCCTTTACGTTATAAAAATATTATATTATTATAACGTAATTATATCAAACAAAAACCCCTTGAGTTTTTGATAAAGAATGTCTTACAATGTTCTCATGAAAAATTTACATGGTAAAAAGGCCTTTATTGCTGGTATTGCTGATGATCGAGGATATGGCTGGGCTATAGCAAAAGCGCTTGCGGAACAAGGGTGTCAAATTATTATTGGAACATGGGTTCCCCTCTTTGATATTTTTAAAAAATCACTTGATAATGGCAAGCTTGATACGAATCTAGACAATGGCGAAATGCTAAAGATCGCAAAGATCTATCCCTTGGATGCAAGCTTTGATACCATGGATGAAGTTCCCGCTAGCGTGCTGGAGAATAAAAGATATAGAGAGAAGAAAGACTTTGCTATTGCCGATGTGGCAAGACTTGTCGAGCAGGACTTTGGCAACATTGATTTTTTGATCCACTCTTTGGCAAATGCCCCAGAGATCAAAAAGCCTCTCTCAGAAACATCTAGACAAGGATATTTAGATGCAGTGAGTAATTCTTCTTATTCTTTTGTGAGCCTAGCAGCACATTTTGCAAATAATATGCATGCTGGTGGTACCATCTTGAACTTATCCTATTTAGCTGCCCAGCGAGCTATCCCTGGATATGGCGGAGGGATGAGCTCTGCAAAAGCTGCACTTGAAAGCGATACTAAAACCCTTGCTTATGAGCTGGGAAGAAAATTTGAGCTGCGAGTGAATTCTATTTCCGCAGGACCACTATCTAGCCGAGCAGCAACTGCTATTGGCGGTATTGATGCTATGATAGAGTTTAGTGAAACTCATGCTCCTCTTGTACACCCACTATCTGCTGCTGATGTTGGAAAAACGGCTGCATTTTTATGTAGCGATGGAGCAAAAAGTATTACTGGCTCAACTATCTTTGTGGATAATGGTCTTCATATCATGGGGCCTTGCCCAGCAAGAGAAGAAGAAGTAAAATGCCCTCCACGAAAAGATCACGAAAGCCTACTTCACCCTGCTCCACTATAAAAAAAAGGCAGAGCTATGATGCTCTACCCTTCATTCTTATCAAACTTTCTGTTTCTTACTCTCCAGCTCCAACTACCGCCTTCATTACTTCTGCAGGCGTAGCCTTTGGTGCTGTAGGAGCATCGTCTCCAGAGACCTCAGGATCATCATCTGCTGTGACTACTGCGTCCTCTTCTGGTAGCACCGCTGCCTCCGGTACTTCCGTTGCTCTCCAAGAGCTTGGACCGCGAGCAGCTAGAGACTCCATAAATTTACTCCATTTATCCCCTGCTATAGCAGTCTGCTCTTGTGTCCATCGAGAAAGGGATAAATATCTACTGCATACTGTTCCTGTTCTTGCCTCTGTGGTAGTAGAAGCAATAGCAGATAGAAGAACCACGCCACCTAATGCAAATAAAGCATTTCTTGAAGAAACTCTATCATAAATTCTTGCTATAACAACAAGCGTTACCACAGCAATTGCAATGACAGCAATTACATGATGATTGGTTTGATCCTTT
>JAHZKV010000100.1 GCA_022600215.1 bacterium | reverse complement strand
CTTGCTTGAGAGGAGATGGAGATCGATCTGTATTACTTGAGCTTGTTTTCGCCGTATCTTCTGTAGTCGGATCGGTATTTTCATTTAGGGCAGCAATGCTGTTTACCTCTGCAACGGATATCGTGATGAGCGTGAGAAGGTGTTATGGTCATCTCTCAGAAGCAGAATATCTGCAATTGCAGAAAGAGGTGTTAAATCTTGTTTCTCATATTTTATATCTTGCTATGATGATGAGTGGTGGTATCGAATTAAAGATTGCAAGCCTTGCGCTCAACGCTCTTAAGTGCTTTGTAGAAGCAGTCGAAGAGGGGCAGCAAGATGGACACCAGGTAGACGCTTTACTAAAAAGTATTTTGGGTATGGTTCGTTTATACCAGCTTCGTAATGAGAGAAGGAGGTATTATTTAAATAATCTTCCAAAATATCAACATTTTATGAAAATGATGCAAGCTTCTCAAAAAGTAGAGTTTGTTAAAGAACATCCATTGCATAACTTACCTCAAGCAATTACAGATCGGGAAGTAAAATTTGTAAATGATAGAGGAGAGACTATCAATATGGGAGCTCATTTTTCTGAAATGGGCGGATCATTGGTTAAGGGAATGAATCTTACTTTTGTAAAAAAAGAGAGAGCAACTAGTTTATACTTTACGCTTACTCATAGTGCAAGAATTAGATTAGAAGAGCGCCAGGCAGAAATAGAGGCTCTTTTTGAAAACAAAACTGAATTTTTAGAGTTTTTATCACTTAATAATTTTTCTACAGATATAGAAATGAAAAAAGATGGTATTTTTGATACTATCTCTTTTGTAGGAAAAGAGATTTCGATTTGCAAGGATCCAAATGCTTTAAGTAGTTATGATCGAGTGATTGTAAAGATCCCATCTGGTGCAAAAGAGATCGATTTTCATCAAATGCTATCTTTGTATGAGTTAGAAGGAGCATTGCAACTTTCTACAGATGAAGAAGTGCAGAAAATGAAATTAATGCATCTTTTTCATACGTTTTGTCCAAAAAAAGCCTATTTTTTTGAAAGAACAGCAGGCTGTTTTTCTCGATCTTATGCGGAGTTAAAAGATGAATTATTGCCAAAGCACCCACTGATGACTACATTTTTAGACAACGTTGAACTACTTGAGGTATTTCCAGGGAGAAAGCATTGCTTTGTAGCTGGGCTGGTAGATCATATAAAGCAACAGTGCTTTGATAGACAGTTTATCGCAAGAGCTTTTGGTGTGACAGATATGGGATTAGAAGTTGTTCCGGAAATATCACAAATGTCAAAGGCAAGGCAGATGCAAAGTTTAGTAAATTTACAAGGAACCACTACTGTTCGCTCTGCTCAATCAGTGGAAGAGATGGGATATATTATTAGTTCTTTGATGCAAACAGGTTTTGTTTCTCAACAACAAAGATTGATAGCTGCGGTAGGCGAGGAAAATGGAGGAAGAGCTGCGGTGGTTGAGCCAACAGGCTCTTCAGATAGTGTTTTTGTGCAAGCAACGCATGCGAATATGCCATCTTCAGATTCTTATTATAATGATAAAACGATTCAAAGAGGTAATTTTCAGATGCATCCTTTTATAATTGTATTTGATGAAGCTATTTTTGGGTTCTCTACTTATCAATATCACTATAATAATAGGGGAGCAAAATCTGAGGTCCCATTTGGTTTTTATGCTTCTGTATTGAACGATGAGAAGGAATACCCTATCCGATCGAGAATAATGACCTTGTTTGAAGAAACCTATCCGGAAAGAGATAATATCGTTGATTTCATAAAGGGGCAATTTTTTAAGCCTACATCGGATCATGAAATTATGCTCAAAGGGTTTATTCCAACAAAGTTCATTCGCTCAATAAGAGTAAAAAATGAGGAAGAAAAACAGCGCCTTCTTTCTTACTTTGAACAAACGGGGCATTTGAAAGATGGCTACTTTTTTGGAAGGGAGGTAGAGGAGTTTGTCCAAGTGGAGGAAGAGGAAAATTCTCCCTGGAGATCTTCTGCTGCAAAGGCTAACATAAAAACTCAACAGCTTGGTTGCTTAGGGTATGCCTTTATTAAGGAAGGCATTTTCGACCCTCTTTTATGGCGGTTTGATCAGTATCTAGCAGATCTAAAAAGAGGTAACGATGCTGATTAGTCTAACAAAACTAGATTTTGTTTCTTATATAAATCGAGACCATCGCAATGATTTGTCAGAAGATAATTCTGAAGCGGATGTAAAGTTCTTCTTTCCGTAAAAGATTTTTTTGGTAACATGGCTTTGATGAAGAAGGTTACAGGAAAAGACATTGTGGTATTGCTTGGCATATTTTTGCTCATTGTGTGTGTAAATTTTATAGGGGGCTTTTTTACAAAAGAGGGTCTATATGTTTGGTATCAAGGTTTAGAGAAGGCACCTTGGAATCCACCTGATTTTGTATTTGGTCCAGTGTGGGCTTTTTTATATATTATGATTGCTCTTTCGGTGTGGACTATTTATCTCAGTAAGGGAAAGAAAGAGCTTTGCTACATCTTGTTTGGGCTGCAGCTTTTTTTTAACGTGGTGTGGACCATTTGTTTTTTTGCGTGGCAAAGTCCACTTCTTGCGCTCATTGACATTGTGATTTTAGATGTGCTGGTGTTATTTACCATTATTGCTTTTTCAAAGGTTTCTCGTGTTGCTGCGTGGTTACTTGTTCCTTATTTCTTTTGGATTTTGTATGCATCGTCACTCAATATTTATATTTATGTAGTCAATTAATTTATAGGCTGTTTCCCTTCTCTGGTTCGAAAAAAGATGGGCAAAAGTTATAAAATATGGTATAGTGGGGGCTCTAATAATATTAGTAGGTGTATTCTATGCTGAGAAGATTTTTAAGTGCGATTATTGTTCAAACTATCTATTTAAAACTACGTTTGCGATATAAATTCATTGTAAAAGGACAAGAGTGTCTTAAAGATAAAAAATTAATTGAAAAAGGGGTGATCCTTCTTCCCAATCATCCAACTGTTGGCTTGGACCCTTTTTTAGTAAGAAAATTTGCTTCTAATTTAGATATGATCCCGCTTGTTGCAGAGGATTTCTTCCGCTCGTGGGTGCTTAAGCCTTTTATGTGGTGCACGCGTGCAAAGCCGGTGATGTCATTTGATAATGCGGTAACTGATTTTAAGTTTAAAGAGACGGAAAAGCTTTACAACGATGTGGTAGAGGATTTGAAAAAAGGGGAGAAGATCTTATTGTATCCTGCCGGTGGGCTTAAAAGAGAAGCCAAGGAGCGAATTGGAGGGAGATCTCTTGCATATCGTTTAGTGCAAGATGCTCCTGATACAGAGATGATTTTAGTGCGTATTTCAGGTCTTTGGGGAAGTGCTTGTTCTACTGCGCAAACAGATGGCGTTACTCCTAACATGGCAAAGCTGTTTGTGAAAAGTATCTACAAAATATTGCTTAATGGAATTTTCTTTTCTCCAAAAAGGCGTGTGTTGATTGAGTTTGAAAGGATCACCGATGCTTTTCCTAAACATGGAACGAAGCTTGAGTTTAACCGTAAGTTAGAAGATTATTATAACTCGTATCCAACAGAGAAAGATTTGTACAGCGATCATTTTTCTGGAGAAGAGAGAGTTGCGGAAGAGCCTTTGATTTTGCGTAAGGAGATCTTTTGGTCAGACAAGATGCCTGAGGCTAAAGTCAAAAAGAAAGAGACTTGCGAGTTTGAAAATTTATACATTCCAGGGCAAGTGCGAAGAGATATTTTGTATGAGCTATCAGATCTTTCAGGGAAGTCGGTAAAAGATATTCAAGAGAGTGATGACTTGATTTATGATATTGGCTTAGATTCTATGGATATTGCCACGATGTATACTCATATTGATTCTCACTATGAGCTTGATCGCGATGTAGAGCCAGGGGATTTAAAGACGGTAAAAGATTTATTCCTTGCAGCGATGCACATGAACAAGAAAAAGAAGCGAGAAGAGAAAGCAAGTGAATCTAAGGGATGGCCTCATGAGCGCCGCGCTCGTAAAACTCCAGAGTATGCAAAGGGCGATACAATTATTGAAGCCTTTTTGAACTCTTGTGATCGCATGGGAACGCAAGCTGCGTGTAGTGATCCAATCTCTGGCGTATTGGATTATCACACGATGAAGCGAGGAGCGATTATCCTTTCGGAAAAGATTGCAAAGCTCGATGGGGATTATGTAGGAGTACTTCTCCCGGCAACAGCGGCAACCTATATCATTCAAATGGCGATTTATTTGGCAGGCAAAATTCCAGTACCGCTTAACTGGACGGTGGGAACCTACTTTATGTCTCATGCTATTAAGCTTGTCGACTTGCGCCATATTATTACTTCCGGGAAATTTTTGAAGCGTTTGGATAAGGTGGATCTTGGCGAAGCAATTGATAAGATTGTGACGGTAGAGGATCTTCGAAAAGAAATAACCCTTGGTGATAAGATCAAAGGGGTGCTTCGAGCAAAGCGTTCTGCAAAATCTTTGATCAAGAAGTACTGCCCAAATCTCACAGCAGATGATGTAGCGGTAATGCTATTTACTAGTGGTTCTACTGCGCTACCAAAGGCAGTGCCTCTTACTCATCGAAACGTGATGTCCAATCAAAAGGCAGCGATAAATAGTATCAATTTATCTGCAGAAGATGTGATGTTAAAGTGTTTACCTCCTTTTCATGTGTTTGGTTGGAGTTTGAGCATCTTACCATTGCTTATGGGTGTACGTGTATGTTTCTCCCCAGATCCGTTGGATGGACCGACTCTTGCTAAGCAAATTCTTCGTTGGAAGTGTACTATTATGATGATGGCGCCAACCTTCCTTGCCCATTTATTTAAAGTGGCAAGTATTGGTCAGCTGAAAACGTTGCGTTTAGTCATATCTGGAGCAGAAAAAGCGCAGGCAAGTTTGCTTGAGTTTATTGCAAAACTAGGGCATGTGCAATTTATAGAAGGTTACGGGCTTACGGAAACCTCTCCAATACTTTCTTGTGGTAGTGTTTATGAGAATACCATGGAAGGGGTTGGTAAAGTGGTAGATTCTGTAGAAGTGGTGATCATGAATACCGAATCGATGGAGCTGATGACTATCCCTCATCAAATTGGGGAAATTCTTGCTTGTGGTGAGTCTATCTTCTCTGGGTATTATAAACATGATAATCGCGATGTGTTTATTAATATTGAAGGGAAGAAGTATTACCGAACAGGAGACTTAGGATACTTTGATGAGAAGGGTAATCTCTTCTTGGAAGGAAGGCTCAAGCTTAGCTTTAAGCGTGGTGGTGAGATGATCTCTTCTCAGGCAATTGAGACAGTACTGACTAAATGCGCAAAAGAAAAGAGTTGGGAGAAAGAGCATACTGCCTCTCCAATTTTTGCAGTAGTGCCAAAGGAAAAGAGCGGTTCCAGTACGCGCATTGTATTATTCACCACCTTGCAATTAACCTTAGATCAGGTCAATACCGCTTTGAAAGAGAAAGGGTTTGCGAGATTGTATAAAATTAATGAGATTGTTACATTGGATGAAATGCCTCTTTTAAAATCTGGGAAGATTTGTTACAGAGAGCTTTTTGAAAGAGCAAATGATACGGTAATGGGAGAGAAGCGGTAAGATGCATATTTTTGATACGCGCGAGCGAGAAAAAGTGACCTTTTCTCCAGAAAAGGATAATACAGTTCGTATGTATACTTGTGGGCCCACCATTTATAATTTTGCTCATATTGGAAACTTGAGAACCTTTCTTTTTGAAGATGTCTTACGCCGAGCTATCCAATTTTTTGGGATGGGTGTTTTTCAGGTGATGAATATCACCGATATTGATGATAAGACCATTAAAAGAGCAAAGGAAAATGGGCTTACATTAGAAGAATTTACTGCCCCTTTTGAAAAGGCTTTTTTAGAAGATTTAGATACCCTTATGGTAGAGCGCGCAGAAGAATATCCAAAGGCAACAGACTTTATCGAAAAAATGATAGAGATGATTGCAGAGCTCATTGAAAAAGGGCATGCCTATCAAACAGAAGATGGCGATGTCTTTTTTCGTATAGAGAGTTTTGATAGATATGGCGCTTTGTCTCATTTAAAGATGGAAGAGCTGGAGGTTGGTAGATCCACTCGTGTAGATAGCGATGAGTATCAAAAAGAGTGTGCTTGTGATTTTGTATTGTGGAAAGCCTACGATAGTGAAAGAGATGGCAACATTTACTGGGATAGTCCATTTGGTAAAGGGCGCCCTGGTTGGCACATTGAATGTTCTTGCATGAGTATGCACTACCTTGGGGAGACGTTTGATCTCCATACAGGAGGAGTAGATAATATTTTTCCACACCATGAAAATGAGATAGCACAATCAGAGGCATGTAGCGGCAAAGCTTTTGTACGTCATTGGATGCATAGTGAGCATTTGTTGGTGGAAGGAAAGAAGATGTCTAAAAGTTTAGGTAATTTTTATACACTGCGTGACTTGTTAGAAAAAGGATATAGCGGTAGAGAGATTCGTGCTCTTTTTGTGTGCAGCCACTATCGTAGTCAGCTAAACTTTACTTTTGAGGGGCTGCATGCAATGCGTAAAAGCCTTGCTCGTATTGATACTTTCATAGAGAGAGTAGAGAGTGCAAAAGAGGGCGTTACTTTAGATCTATCTTCTTTTGAAGAGAGTTTTAAACAAGCAGTCTTCGATGATTTAAATACTCCACTTGCTTCGGCTGTGCTTTTTGATATGATCCGTTTTGTGAATGGAAAGATGGATGAAGAAGAGGTGAATGGAGAAAATGTCTTAGAGATCCTGCGAAAATGGGATAAGGTATTTGGTTTTCTTTTTGCAAAAGAAGAGGAAGAGATTGAGCCCTCTATTTTAGAGGCAGCAAATAAACGGTTTATGGCAAGGAAAGAGAAAGACTACGCCCTTGCCGATACAATGAGAGAGTTAATTGAAGGGGCTGGATATGTGGTAGAAGATACCAAAGATAAGTGTCTAGTGAGGAGAAAGGAAAATTATGCAAACGGCAGATAAAGATCAAAAGAATGAAGTAGAATATCATGGATATGAAGAGTATCAAAACCGAGTAAAAAAGCTTGATGAGATACGTAATTTGGGCATCGATCCTTATCCACATGCCTATCAAAATACCCATACTATTAAAGATGTACTTTCTAATTATACAGAGGAAGATGAGATTGGATCTTTTGACGATGGAAAAGAGAAGCGCTCTGACCATGTGAAGGTTTCAGGAAGAATGGTGCTGCACCGCTCCATGGGAAAAAATGTCTTTGCCTCTATCCAAGAAGATGGCGAGCGTATTCAGGTTCTTTTTAATAGAGAAGTGACGAAAGTTGTTGGCCTAAAAGAGGGCGATGTTACCGATCATAAATTTCTAGAGAAGAAAATTGATCTTGGAGATATCATCGGCGTTGAGGGACATCTTTTTCGTACAAAAAAAGGGGAGATCACTGTTTTTGCCTCAGAAGTTACGTTGTTAACCAAGTCTTTATTACCTCTGCCTGATAAGCATAGTGGCCTTGTAGATAAAGAGGCGCGATATAGAAAACGCTGGCTTGATATGATTGCAAATAAAGAGGTGATAGAGACCTTTAAAATGCGCAGTAAAATTACTTCTCTTCTACGTAAATTTTTAGAAGATGCAGGCTTTGTTGGGGTAGAGACTCCTATCTTAGAAAGCTTGTATGGGGGCGCGCAGGCAAAGCCTTTTACTACCCACCTCAATGCTTTGAAAAAAGATTTGTTCCTCCGCATTGCGACAGAATTACCACTGAAAAAGCTTTTAGTGGGCGGCATACCAAAAGTCTATCAAATAGGAAAAATCTTCCGAAATGAAGGGATTGATGCAACGCATAACCCAGAATTTACCTCTGTCGAGTTCTATGCTTCGTATTGGGATTACAAAGATATGATGCGTTTTACAGAAAGCCTTTATTCTTTCCTTGCGATGGAGCTTTTTGGTACCACAGAGATTGGAGAAAGAACATGTCGTGCTGGGAACAAACATCAAATTGATGTAAAGGCTCCATGGATTCGCATGACGATGAAAGAAGCTATCAAAACCTATGGCGATTACGACGTAGATAAAATGTCTGATGAGGAGATGACCAAAGAGCTAAAAGAAAAAAGCATGATCTCCCACGATAAGCTAAAAAAAGCAGTTCGTGGAAACTTGATCGCCTATATGTTTGAAGAGTTTGCGGAAAGCTCTTTGATTCAGCCCCATTTTATTATTGATCATCCAATTGAAACCACCCCACTTTGTAAACTACACAGAGATGAATCTCAAGCAAGAGAAGGGATAGTAGAGCGCTTTGAAGCCTTTATGCTGGGGATGGAGGCATGTAATGCCTATTCAGAGCTCAATGACCCACTTCTCCAAAGAAAGCTTTTAGAGGATCAGCAAAGGCACCTAGAAGGTGGCGATGAAGAAGCCTCCCCACTGGATGAAGAGTTTGTGGAATCCATTTGTCAAGGGATGCCCCCGTGTGCAGGAAATGGAATAGGGATTGATAGGCTGGTTATGCTCTTTACAAACGAGACATCTATACGAGACGTATTATTCTTCCCAATGATGAGATGATGGAAAAGGTTTTTTAGAAGGATCTCTTCCGCTATTTTGGGACTCGGAGTACGCTTTGCTTTGTACACCTTCGTCCCAAAATAGGAAAGATCTCACTTCTAAAAAACCTTTTCCAACATCTTATATAAGGGGTGTATTTCGCGATCTCTTTGATATAGCAAAGATCTCATCAAAATACACCCTTTTCCATTCATCTCATTCTAACTAGATATTTTTTGTTATCTTTGGTGGAAGGGGAAGGGGAAGGGGCTTGTTGTGAGTCTGTGGATGGTGAAGAGGGTTGCAAGGAAGGTAAGGACTGGAATAACTACTGCAGAAATTTGCACAAAGCGTCGAACAGTCTGGAAGGCTTTTGTTTTTTCTGCTGTCCAAAGACATACTCTTGCATACAAGATCATCGGATTGTATTTTGCATATCTACCATGTGTAAAGGCAATGCTACGAAGAAAAGGAGAGCAAATAGAAATAATGGTATGAAGGAGCTCTGATCGCTCATCATACCATTGGTCATTAGCGGCAAGGGCAACAGGGGCTTCTACCTCTTCTAATTGATAGATAGTGCCATTTACACCATCAACATGGTATTTTGCGAAAATGTGAATGCGGATCGTAGTTCCCGCTGTCATTAGTTTTGTATAAAAAACCCCATTAAATGGGATAAGCCTTAGTCCATCATAAATAAGATCAATGACTCTGTCATTTTGATGATAAAAGGACAAATCATATTTGGGATGAGTAGTAGGAAGGGCTCTTTTTATCAGATGCATTGCATCTTCTTTGCATAAATATTGTTCGTCCTTTCCAGGTGCCGGTAGGTGAAATAAGTGATCGGTTTCTGTTTTTTTGGTGGTTCGGTCATGGATACAAAATTGCTCTTGTAAATCCTTTAGATTTACTATTCTTTTGGGAGGTTTTTCTGGTACCTGTCTACATGCAGTAAGTAATGCTTCATTGGATATTGTCATACAAGGCCCTTTATGTAATTGTGAAAGAATTGTAAAGAATAGGGCTGTTTATTTGCAATTAATTTCTTAGGCGCTGCGCACTTTGAAATCTTCGAAAGAGTTGATTTTCTTTTTGTGAATCACTCGCATAAGGTACTTCAGGTAGTTCTGATGTATGTGTAGCAGTGGTGATAAGATTAGCTTCTGGGATCGTTGGATCATACACTTGCGGTGTTGGTTGTGGCAGGTGGTGAGTGGAAACGTCCATAATATGCTCCTTTATTATGTATCTATCATACCATATTCTTTTTTTATGAAACATAAAATATTAAAATTTAACTGTTTGTAAATAAATTAATTTATTATTCATAATTAATGTTTAATGATTAAAGTAGGTGGTTATGGATACAACAGGACCACAAGAAATTCCAAAACCCCTGCCAGGGGCTCCTCTAAGAGAGGCAGTTCCAGCAAAGCCTAAGATTGCAATTTTAGGGCAAGATCTAGGAGGATTAGGGGATTATGCATTAGTAGAGCGTATTCAACAATTTTTTTTACATACATTTGGAAGAAAGATACCTCCTGAGAATATTCAAATATTTATGGATAACTATTCAAAAAAAGATCTGTCTGTAATCTTTCCAGAGACGGAATTTCATGCAGTGGAAGATATTTCAAGATTTGGGCCTGATATGGTGGTTACTTATGAATGTGAAGATTTACGGGAACAAGTAGTGAGAGAGGGGAAGCTTAGGTCTGGACTACCTGTTGTAGAGTGGAAGGAATATGGGGAGCAGGGAAGTAGTGGGGCTGTTCAAACAGGGTTATTAGGAAGGGCTAGTGTTGCTGGTTCCACTCGCGCAAGAGAGCCTGAAGAGGGCATTTTTTTAGATAGAGAGTTGGTGGAATGGAGTGCAAGGGTAGTAGATCCTAAAGAGCGTTTAGTAGCATTAGAAGGGGTTTCTCCAGGTGTACAAAAAGCTATTTTAGGAGAAAGAGCAGGCGCGCGCGCTTTGGCTAGATTTACCACTAGTTCAAGGCTTTTTTTGGGTTATTGCAGTGAAAGAGGTATTAGGCAACGTGGAGGAAGAGGTTCTCCTGCAGCAGTTACTTATTTGATTAGTTTAGCAAAAATGCAAAGGCAGATGCCAAGAAGAAGTGGCAATCCTGATTTACAAAGAAAAGATATGACCATCTTTTTGATGGGTGAACATGATATCTTAGCAGAGAGCGAGGTGGGATATAGAGCAAAAAGAGGGGGAGTAAGCAAAGAAGGGGACGATGAACTTGCCGATCTTCGTCGTATGGTTGAGGAAATGGGAGAAGAAGAGTTAGTAACCGTAGCTTCAAGAGGGAGCGAGTGTTCTCATTCCTCTTTAATGCAAGCGCATGTGCAAAAAGAGCTATTGCAAAATGGGATTGGGTTGTTGGAGGTTTCAAGGTATGATCAAGCAACTGGGCAAATTGTTTCCGCAAAATACTTACCTTTGCAAGAGATGTATCCTGATGTTCAGGTTGCTGCTCCTTCGGAGTTAAAAGTGATGAGAGTGATTACTGGAGGAGTTTCTCATGTAGATAGTAAAGGATTAATGATGGCTTCAGAAGATGAGGTGCTTGCCACAGGGGATGCTTTTTTAGCTGAGGCTATCTCTGCGAGGAAGAGATTCATGTATCAGCAAATGCATCATAAGCGATTTGTAGCGGAGGGATTGAAGGCACGTTTTCCAGGGATACACGTTCATTTAGAAGGACATGATTATGAATATCCTCCAGGGGAGCATCCTGGGGATCTTTTTTATCAAAAAAGGGTGCATAGAAAAGAGCATCGAAGAGAGTGTGATCGCGTAATTAAAAGCTGTGATTTAGAGAAAAACGTTACTCCCAGAATAAAAAGAGTAGTCAAAGCAGCCTTAGGTAGAGGAGTATAGCGCTTTTTGTTAGGAAGGCTTTATCCAAGTGATGGCCCTGGCAATAGGTGCTCCTATAGAGGCTTTACAAAAAATACTGAGGCGGTATAGGTCTTTTATTGAAAAAATCGTGAATTTTAGGAGTTGATAAGAAAAAAATCCAACAAAAAAATAGGCTGCTAGTTGACTTATATGGCCTTGACGATCTACATCATTTGGAAGTAAAAAATAGGTAGCAAAGCATATAAGTGCAAGTTGAGTAATGATGATTAATAGTCGAGGAAAGTGATTGGAGGTTTGCGTATAGGTTATTTGGTGCAGGCACCAATTGAGCACGACACTTATTAGAAAGCGTTGCAAAATATTGATTACTTGAAAGATTTTATTGCATGTTTTATATAATTTTGTTTTATTAGCAATGTGTAAAAGTGCTCTTCCGATCCAAAAGGCAGGTTTTAAACAAATAGATTGCTCAACGTTATTTAAGATAATTATCCAAGGCATGACCATACGAATAACTACTTCTTCACACTTTTGTTTATCTGTTAGGGGAGATCTAGCCCCTGGCATATAAGGGAGGATGCATTCATAAATCCAAGGGGAGTCTTTCTTATCACTTATTTTGATACGGTATTTTGTATGAGGCTGTAATAGTAATTCTTTTCGCGTGACAGGGCACTTATATTTAAAAATAGTTATGAATTGTGATGGTATATTCAGTAGTCTTAATACTAGGGGGATTTTCAATGTGTACGAGTTTTTACAGGTTATTTCAAATGTATGTAATCCGTCGTTAGATGATTGAGGGGTATGAATGCATACTCTTAAAGGTTCCATTAGTCTTTTAGCAGCTTCCAATCCAATGCAGTGTTTTCTAACCCCATTAGCGGCTGTATGGGTATGAAAGATGACAGTAAGATCCCTGAGAGGGCTTAGAGAAACAGGTCCCTTTTCATTTAAGTCTGCAGAAACAAGGGGAGTGTGTGGAGTGCCCTCGGGACACCTACTGTAAAATTCTTGAAACGGCGAAAGCATAATAATCCCTTTTTTTTTTAGAATAGGCTAGCAAAATTCATTATTTAGGAAAAGGTAGAAGTGGCACCAATGTCGATAAGAAGGCGTACTTTGTTTGGAATTTTGATGGTATGATGGGCGAGTAAGTGGGCAATTTTGTTGGTGGATTTGGATTTGAGCATAATTTGGAAGCGGAATTTATCTTTGATTTTGGCATAGCCGCAGGGCATAGGTTTGTATATTTGTACTTCTTTACCAAGGAATTTTTGGAGGTAGAGGTAAAAGTTCTCTGCTGTTTTTTCTGCGGCTACTTTGTCAGTACTTGTAAAGATGCATTTAGAGATTTTAAAGTATGGCGGGTAGTTACACAGTTTTCGATCGGCAAGTTCTGTTTTGATAAAGTTTTTGAAGTCTTCTTTTACTACTGCTTGCATCACTGGGTGATTTGGGTAGTAGGTTTGAATGAGGGCAAGGCCTGGAAGTTCAGCGCGGCCTGATCGGCCTATTACTTGTGTCATTACCTGGTAGAGAGATTCGGTAGAGCGGTAGTCGGGGATATGCAACGAGCTATCAGCTCCAATAACAGCAGAGAGGGTAACTAGGGGAAAGTCGAGCCCTTTGGCAATCATTTGGGTGCCAATAAGTACATCTGCTTTTCCTGCGCGAAATTGTTTTAAGATTGTTTCATGCGATCCTTTGTGTTTAGTGGTATCGCGATCCATACGGAGAGTACGAATTTCTGGGAAGATAGCATGTAGTGAGCGCTCCACCTGCTCGGTGCCGGGCCCGCGATATTTTAGTGTTTCCATCTCCCCGCATTTTGGACATTTGGTGATAGGGGCTTTTTTTTCGTATCCACAAAGGTGACAGGCAAGGACTTTTTCCCCACGATGGTAGGTAAGGGAGGAGTCACATGATGGGCAGCTGATTGTTTCATTGCAAGCGGTACATACTTGGCAGGAGAAGTAGCCACGGCGGTTTAAAAATAAGATCACTTGCTCGCCTACATCGATGCGTTTTTTGATCTCTGAAAGGAGCGTTTGAGAGAGCATGGTAAAACCCTTTCCCCCTTCTTCTCTTTCTTCCTCCATGTTGATAAGCTTGATGGTAGGTGGGTTTTTTGCAACGGCTTTACTATTCATCTGAAGGTATTCGTATTTTTTTTCCATCACATTGTAGATGCTTTCAAGGCTCGGGGTAGCACTTCCTAAAATCACGGTAGCTTTTGTAAAAGATCCACGCACTACTGCAATATCGCGAGCATTATAGCAAGGCATCTCATCAATTTGTTTATAGGAAAGTTCATGTTCTTCATCGACAATGATCAAGCCAAGGTTAGAGATGGGAGAGAAGATAGCAGAGCGTGCGCCAATCACTATAGGAATTTTTCCTTTAGCAATGTTGTTCCAGGCATCGGTTTTTTCCCCATCGCTAAGACGGTAATTTAAGACGGCGATCTTTTCTTCAAAGCGGTGTTTGAAGCGCTCAACAGTTTGCTCGGTTAGCGCAATTTCTGGAATAAGCATCACTACCCCTTTTCCTAGGGAGAGAGCTTTTTCGATAGCTTGGAGGTAGACCTCTGTTTTTCCACTTCCAGTAATGCCGTGTAGGAGGAAGGTTTTAAAGGCACCTTCTTCTAAGGAAGCCTCTATTGCATCAAATGCTATTTGTTGTTCTGTGCCGAGGACTTTCGCGCTGGTTTTAAAAAATGGAACATCAGCAAGGACGCTACGATCTACTTCTACCAAATCTTTTTTTAGAATTTTGTCTTTCACCATAGTATTGATGGCAGAAACAGAAACCTTTTCTTCCAAAAGTTTGGAAAGGAAGATTCCTTTCTTATGTTTGAGTAGGATATCTAGTACCGCTGCTCTTTTTGGATATTTTTCTCGGATAGAGGCAGTATAAGCAATGAGTTTTTCCCCACGAAGCACGGTATGGATCATATACTGCGTCTTTTTCTTCATATCTTTGCGCAAACTTCCTGGCAAAATAGTTTTCATGACAAAGGGAAGGGGCGTTGCGTAGTAATTAGCCATCCACTGAGCAAGCTTTTTTAAGTCTTCATTGATGATTTCATCAGAGGTAATCTCTAAAACTTCTTTGACAGGGTATTTGGGTGCTTTTTTGAGTAGCTCTAAGATCGTACCTTTAGCTGAGCGTTTTTGGATGGGAACTAATGCTCTTTTCCCAGCTTTTACAAGGCTCTGCATGGAATCAGGCACTTTATAGGTCAAAGGTTTTTTTAATCCCTTATCTAATAATACTGTCACAAAAAGAGTCATGAGTTAAGAGTACCACCTTTCTCATAGATCGTCAAATAGCAGTGGAAAATTAGCATACGATCTGTTATCCTTTCACAAGGAAACAGGGGGAATGTATGAAGTTATCATATCCAGAATTGATAGAAGAAGATGTAAAAAACACTTTTGAATTATTGGAGAACTATCACCCTAAATATGAAGAAGAGGTCATTTATAAGCGTCAAATGTTGGATCTTTTAAATACTTCTTCAGATTGCTTTGAAAGAAGTTGTCGGGTGGGGCATTTTACGGCCTCTACGTTTTTACTTAATAAAGCCAAGACCCATGTTCTTTTAATGCATCATGCAAAAGTAAATTTATGGGTTCAACTTGGTGGCCATTGCGATGGAGATGCTAATGTGCAAAGGGTTGCTCATAAGGAGGCAATGGAAGAATCAGGGATTAAAGAGATGCAGCTTATTACTCCGGAAATTTTTGATATTGATATTCACTTATTTCCGAATTTGAAAGGGGAAGGTCTCCATTATCATTTTGATATAAGATTTTTATACCATGCTTTAGATGATACTTTTGTAAAAAATCATGAATCTCATGCGTTGAAATGGGTCTCAATTGATGGTGAGGAGTACCCACAAGATAATTCATCTCTTTGTCGAGTCTTTGAAAAGTTGAAAGCTTTAGATGGTTAATAGCAAACATCGTCAATTTGCTTAGATATAGGATTATTTTCCCAACTTTTGTTGAAGGGTGCTCCAAAGACTTTTTTTCTTAGTAACATCCTTCTTTATTTCCCCAAGATTATCAATGGTGATTGTTGGAAGATCTAGAGTTTCTGTCTCTACTCGTGCGGTAATGATGTGAGTAGGCTTATACTTTTCTACCATTTCGGAGAGAGGCTTTGTGGAGAGCACAAAGGTGGTCTTCATTAGTTTTGTGTGGATAGCGCTGGCGATTTTTCCTGCAAATTCTTTTTCTGCATCCACAATGAACAGGGCATGATTGCCAGCAGGTTCTTTGGAAAGAAGGCTCTCAGCGTGTAGTTCTTTGTATTTTTTTTCCCACTCGGAGTAGAAGGCATCTTTTTTAGGGGGCGCTTCTGGTTTTTTTGTAGGTAGCTCCAGTGTTTTCTCAACCGCTTTGATAGGGACTTCTTTTTTTTCTAGTGGCGCAGTAGGCGTTTTACTTTTTATAGGCAGGGGAGAAGGAGCTTTTTGCTTCTCCTTTTTT
>JAHZKV010000099.1 GCA_022600215.1 bacterium | reverse complement strand
AATAAGCCTGATACTCTTGTCTTGGAATAAATTTTCCCACTATTTTTCCTCGAACAAAAAGGGACTCTTTTTCCTCAAGGCCAGCATAGTTTTCTAAATAGATTTCAAAACTAGAAAAGGTGTAGGTCGGCAATACTTTTTTGCGAATAACATCTATGAAATCCAGCACTGCGGGAAGCAAAAAGCCTTCCCCTTTATGCTCCTTAATCTCATGAAGGATAATACTTCCTACAAAGCGGTGCTTTGTAAAAGAATCCATGGTTTTTAGGGAGCTATCTTCTAATTTTTGATAAGCAGATTTTTTGAATAATGTGGGGGTAAAAACAACTTCTCCAAGCCAATCCCCTTCAAAAGATATATACGAATCTCTACTCATTACTCACCCCTTCTTAAGAGAAATTCGGACCGAGCAGGATTCGAACCTGCGACCGCCCGCTTAGAAGGCGGGTGCTCTATCCACTGAGCTATCGGTCCAAAATAAAGTATTCATATTATCTCGATTTCCTCAAGAAATCAAGTATTATCGTATACAATGATCTACTATACCGTAAATAGGTAATTTATGTATAGTGAAGGGATGAAAAATATCTGTGTCGGAATCATTGGAGGGAAGGGGCGCCTAGGAAGCGAAGTTGCCATGCTTTGCAAAAATAGCCTCCTTATTCAAAAAAACACTAATCTTGAACAAGTAATTGATTCTATCGATATCTTTCTCGATGTATCAAGTGCTGATGTAATACCTACCTACCTCCCCCTCCTCATCGCGAATCAAAAACCTCTTGTCGTAGGCTCCACAGGCCATAGTCCCGCTACCATAGATGCCATTAAGGATGCTGCTACAAAAATACCCGTATTACTTGCCCCAAACTTTTCCAAAGGAATCTATCTCCTAAAAAAGCTGCTCGCTCACCTTCCTCTCACTCCCACTAAAATAGAAGAGACCCACCACGCTAGAAAAAAAGATGCTCCCTCCGGAACTGCTAAAGCTTTAGAGGCAATCTTTCCACAAGAAATCCCCATCACCTCCTATCGCACAGGGGATGTCTTTGGCGATCATACCATCACCTACCAGCTACCCGGAGAAGAAATCCGTATCACTCACCATGCTACTTCTCGAGAACTTTTTGCAAGGGGCGCTCTTGATGCCCTCTCTTTCCTTTATCAAAAAGAAAAAGGACTGTATACTATGGAGCAAGTATATGAGGATGAACTATGCAAGAGATAACTATTAAAAATACTAAATATGGAAAAAAACAACCGCTAGGATTTATTCTCGGCCCATGCGTAATGGAATCCTACACACTTCTAGAGGAAATTTGTGGATCTTTAAAAGAAAATCTCCCCTTCCCTTTTATCTTTAAGGCAAGCTTTGACAAAGCCAACCGATCTTCCATCGACTCTTTTCGTGGACCAGGTATCGAGACAGGCCTACAATACCTACAAAAAATCAGAGCAGAATTTGATGTTGCTATCACCACCGACATCCACCTTCCTGAACATGCATCTATAGCTGCTGAAGTTTGCGACATTCTCCAGGTTCCCGCTTTTCTTGCAAGGCAAACAGATCTACTTGTCGCTGCAGCAAAAACGATGAAACCCATTCACGTAAAGAAAGCACAATTTATGGCACCATCAGACATGCAGCATGTTGCTAAAAAAATTTCCTCCACTGGAAATGAGCAAATCATCTTCACTGACAGAGGCACCTCTTTTGGATATCACAACCTAGTCAATGATTTTCGCTCTATCCCTATCATGGGAAAATACTGCTCAGCTACTTGCTATGACGTTACCCACTCAGGACAACTTCCAGGGGAAGGAAGCGAAAGCGGCGGAGAAAAAGCTTTTATGGAGCCTCTTGCAAAAGCAGCAGTTGCTGCAGGAGCAGATATGCTCTTTTTAGAAACCCACCCAAACCCAGAAATGGCAAAAAGTGATAAAACAACGCAGTGGCCTCTAGAAAAAACCCCTGCCCTCCTAAATAAACTCTATGCACTAAGAGAACATCTTTGCAAGGAGCACCATCTTGCTGAGCAAATATAAAGCTACCCTCTTTCATCTATGTTGCGCAATAGCTTTTTCGCTAGGACTTTTTCTCCTCTACCCTTTCTTCTCTATCACCTACCCGAAAGAAGAAAAAGCACACACGCAATCGCCCATCATCCATAAAAAAAGCAAAACTACCCTTTGGAAAAATGGCTCTTTTGCCTCCACTACCACTATTTCGGAAGATCTTGCTACCACAAAAAACCTAAAAGAGATGGAGCACACCTCAAAAGGATGGGTAACTATCCATTGGAAAAAAGATAAAAAAGGGGGAACAAGCAAATAGTATGGTCTTAGAAGTAGAAAATTTAGAAGTAAAAATTGGTAAAAGACGCATCGTAAAAAACCTCTCCTTTTCCATCAAAACAGGAAGTATCGTAGGACTTCTTGGTGCCAACGGTGCAGGAAAAACCACCACCTTCTTAGCACTAATTGGACTGATCAAACCAGCAAAAGGGACGATCTATCTAGACGAGGAAGATATCACTAAACTCCCCATGTACAAACGTGCAAGAAAAGGAATTGGATACTTAAGCCAAGAGCCCTCTATCTTCAAAGAACTCACCGTCGAAGAAAATCTCCTCGCCTACCTCGATACAAAAAAGCTCTCCAAACAAGAAAAAGATGCTATCATCCAACAACACCTTGCAGAACTTCATATCACCTCTTTAAAGAAAAAACGTGCAGGGGAACTCTCAGGGGGAGAACGCCGCCGCGTAGAAATTGCTCGCGCTCTTACCACCAACCCCAAAATCTTATTCCTTGATGAGCCCTTTGCCAATATTGACCCAAAAACCATTGAAGATGTAAAAAAGCTAATTTTCTTTTTAAAGGAGCGCGGCATCACCATCTTTATCACCGACCACAATGCCTACGAACTTCTCTCTTTTATTGATAAAGGACTCTTCCTCCACAAAGGAGAACTCCTTGCCTCTGGCACAAAGGAAGAGCTTTTAGACAACCAAGCACTCATCACTCACTACTTAGGCGACGCACACCGGCGTATACGGGAAAGCTCTACGAGCTAAAAGAAAAACTCCAACCGCGCCCATTATTCCAAGCAGCGCCACAAGACCATTTGCAATATACCGAACGGCTTTTGCAACTTTTATCGCTCTTTCAAAACGATGCGTTTCTCTTGCATCTTCCATTAAGCGTCTAAAACAAGAAACAACAAAGCTCTTGCCCATTGCCTCTCTATCTCCTCTATACCAAACAAAAAGACGCAAAGACGCAACCGCTTTTATCGCCTCCAACCTCATTTGAACTTCTTTGTCTGCTAAAAAAGCTTGGTGGATAGGAGCTGATGATAATTCTACCTCCTTAAGAACAGGTAAATCTTCCTTCCTCGGTATGAAAAGATGGTTCGTGAAGGATTTCACTTTTACTTCACCATCTTCTAATTCATATTCTAAATCCTGATGCTGAAAGCTTATTCTAACATCTACACGCTTACCGCTAGGTAAGGTTAACTCAACTAAAGAATGATCATTACCCCTAAAGCATTGAAAAGATTTCTGATCCATCAATGAAATAGGAGGCATTTTCCAAATTTCATCAAAAAGATCGGTTACCAATGGAAAGAACATCGTTCTATGAAAAAGTTGAAAAATTTCAAAGTCTTGCTCAATATTTATTGCAGATCTATAAAAATCATTCCAACGATACTCCCTATGAAATGTAATTGGCACAATCATCGATCGATCTATTTGTCCTATTTTTTTAACCTTGCCATTTGCATGATGCAAAATTACATCACAAACACTAAATGGGGGCTTACTACTTACAGGTTTAAACATTCTCTCTACACTTGGAGTCATACAATCATTTCCTTGTTAATAAAAATTTTTACATCTGCCGACATTTATAGATTATGCGATGTCTACAAAAACTTTACACAAAAAAAACCTTTAAAACAAGGCCCTGGCACGAAAAAGTCTCTTTGGGTATACTGTCTTGAGTATTTTAACCAGGAGAATATAATGGCAATAGAACAAACCTTATCGATTATTAAGCCCGATGCAGTAAAGAAAAATGTAATTGGAGAAATCCTTAGCCGTTTTGAAAAAAATAGTTTGCATTTAGTAGCAACAAGACTTGTATACCTTTCTAAAGAGCAGGCGGAAGAATTTTACGCTATTCACAAAGAAAGACCTTTTTTTGGCGAGCTAGTAGAGTTCATGACCTCTGGCCCAGTACTTGTTTCTGTGCTAGAAGGAGAAAATGCTGTCCTTAAAAATAGAGAAATTATGGGCGCAACAAATCCACAAGAAGCTGCAGAAGGCACCATCCGCCGTGACTTTGCGGAATCTATCGATGCAAATGCTGTTCACGGTTCTGATAGTCGTGAAAATGCTGTAAATGAAATACGTTTCTTTTTCAATGAAGATCAAATCTTCTCAAAGCTAGAAGTATAAAAACGAAGCAATCTACAAAAAAAAGCCTGCTATATATGAATAGCAGGCTTTTTTTTATCTCAAGTGTTACACGCTTCCTCGTTGCACAAAATTCCCTTTAAATAACAACCCGATAGCCTTCAATGCAACATACAAAATTGCTAGACAAACAATAGGGAAGAACATCGCTATTCCTTGGGAGAAATACTCATACCGAGTAAGCAACTTGCTTGCCTCTTCAACACTTCCAGAATCTATAAGCCGCACACAACGTTCAATATTACAGACACGCCCAACAAGGCTTTGTTGTAACATAATAGCTCTTCTCAACTGATAACTTTTCTCATTCCTATGAACATAATCTGTCATCCGATTTATTAACCCATCCCCAGATTCAAATGTGAAGATATATTGCTTTCCAGCATGTTCCGCATATCTCTTTACACATCGCAAGTAAACACACTCACCACTCCCATCCCTTTTCGTAAAGACATAGGATGTTAGCGCAGAAGGGAACTCAAATACACTTGGAAATGCTTCCTTCCAACGCTTATATACCTTTTGTGCAGATGCTGCCTTACCCGCTACAGCCCGCATATGCAATTTTTCCACATCAATCGCTCCTAGGCGCCTTTGAAAGATTGCTTCAAACCGCTCGTTTGTCCATCTTTGCACTTCACCACTCTCTGATGGAATATGAACAACTTCACCTCTTTCAAAATATCCTTTTACCTTTTGTGGGCAATCCAGCCTAGCTAAATAAATAATTGCGGGGTTTTCATTTTCTACTATAGTACTAAGCATTATAAACCTCATTTTTTCTAATTATAAAATAAAAATAAAGATTTTGTCAAGAAGCTACCCCTTGACTAAACAAACAAGCTAATATTCCTTTCATATTAAGAGGCTATTTTAGCAGCTCCCTTTCAGGGTATCCAAATTTTTTACAAATATCATTGAGTTTTTTCACGGCATCATTATAAGCAGCCACAGAGACTAACTCTTTCAAAGATTTTTGATTCTTAGAGATATGATTTCCATGAAAATGCGTAACTGGATCATGCTGCGAAAATACCTTAAACTCCGAGGTATATTTTTTTACATTTTGCTTAGAAAATAATAAGGAAGCTCTCTCTCTTTCTTCTTTGCTTATTTCAACCCCTAACTTTGAACAAATACTATCGATTAACACCTTATGATCAGATACAAATTCCTCATATCTAACCAATAAAACATTATCTTTATTCGCAGCTTCTAAAAACTCTAGCATACACAAAAAATTATGCCTTACCGCATTTGCTAAATTCGATACCAGTTCTTCGCTAATCTCATCATATATCTTTATATACGAAGCAAGCGCTTCAAATGGATCTCTTATTGGAATAATAGCAAGAACTGGTGCATGTCTATTCATATAACTCATGACCTTTTGATCATCATGATGTTTGCTTACCTCCTTTGAAAACAAACTACAATCTTCATCAAACCGCGTTTCAAGCAAGTATTGTGTAATAGCATAGGTAAGCGTTGAACCTGTTCTTGGTGGTGAAAGTATAGCAAAATGCTCATACTTTAAACCCTCTGCATTAATAATTGGCCTATCCAATTCCCGATGAGGATATTCATAAGCCTGTAAAAACGTACAACACACTACAAAGAAAACATATAAGCTCAAAACACACTCCCATTACCTTTCTATATTTTAACTACCAACATTTCTCTCTCAGGATACCCCAATCGTTTGCAAAAAACATTCAGTTTTTTCACAGCTTCATTGTAAGTTTCTAAAGACACTAATTCTTCCAAAGATTTTTGATTCTTAGATATATGATTTCCATGAAAAAGGGTAACTGGATCATATTGAGAAAATCCCTTAAAATTAGAGGTGTAATTTTGCACGTTTTGCTTTGAAAACAACAAAGATGCCCTCTCCCTTTCTTCATCGCTTATTTCAACGCCTAATTTTGTACAAATACAATCAACTAACACCTTGTGATCTGAAACAAATTCCTCATATCTAAAAAGTAAAATATTTTCGCTGGGCATAGCTTCTAAAAAATGCACTAACTGCAAATAATAGTCATTAAATGAATCTAAACAACTTCGCGCTTTTTCTTCCGTTATATTATCATCAAGTTTTATACATGATGCCAAAGCTGCAAATGGGTCTCTTATTGGAATAAGAGCAAGAACATTATACTCCTTGATCATATTACTATTAATGTTTGTAAAGTGATGATGCTTGCTTACCGCCCTTGAAAATAAATCACAATCTGGGTCAAATTGTGTTTCTACCAAGTATTGAGTAATTGCATAGGTGAGAGTTGAACCTGTCCTTGGAACAGACATAATAGCAAAATGTTTATACTTTAACTCCTTGATACGAATAATCGGACAATCTAATTCCCGATGCGGATAGTCATAAGCCAGCAAAAAAGAACAACACACTACAAAAAATATATATAATCTCAAAAACACTCTCCCACACTGTAATAGACTAAAATAAGTATTATATTTAGTTTTGCAAAAACATGCTAGAATATTTAAAGAGACCAGAAGACTATAATACGGAAATTCATTTACCGAGCTAAATTTTCAGTATCTGGATAATCGAGGAGTAGAGTGAATGTAACGCAACCCGCACCTATAAATAGTGAAAAATATCACTAGGATAGATGCTATCGCTTTAAGAAAAAAAACGCCCATTTCTTGATCACGTAGTTCTATACTTGCAAGCCCTACTTTTCCGTCCTTTAAGTCCTGTAAAACAGACGATACATTAAAAAATTGACCTACAAGATCTGTTTTGAGCTTAATCACCCTCGTTAATACCTGCGATCTCTCATCATGCTT
>JAHZKV010000098.1 GCA_022600215.1 bacterium | reverse complement strand
TTCCAGGAGATAATTTTTTTCAGTTTAAATATTGTATTGCAAAAAAAGGGGCAAAATCTACTCTCCTTTTCTTAGATTTTGCTGGGAAAGGAGCTCGAAATAGATGGGGGCAAATCGATCTAAGTGATGAGTTCCTTTTATTAAAAGACTATGTTTGTAGGGATACGATCATTATCATTGATGATATTCATTGTTTTCAAACCGATATGTGTTGCATAAAAAAAGGGTACTATCCTCATCTGCGTGAAATTGAGCAATTTGTAAAAAAACAGCTTAATGGTTTTGATTTTTATATTATTGGGGACCAAGCAATTATTTATAATCCAAGCTATTTTGGAGAAGCCGCTTCCCAAGGAGTAAAGCTGCTTACTAAGCTTTATTTGTGCTCATCCTACGGAGAATTCAAAAAACTAGCTGCTTTAGTGCCTGAAACTTTTACGGAAAAAGAAAGGGTGGCTATATACCAAATGTATGAGAATCATAGTTCTTGTGGTATGGCTTCTTTTCTCTATGGAATCTATGAAAAACATGCTGGTAATAGGGAAAATATGAAGAGTGGCTTCAAGTTAGCTATTGAGTGGGGCATAAAAAGACAAGTAATGGAACCCTATAGATAAAATATTTATAGAACGCCAAGAGTTAATGGAGCGCCTAAAGAGTTATTAGCATCTTTAAGCATTTTCTCACCTGCATAACTTACTTGAGTAGAGTCTTTTTCTATGATTGGTAGGATCGTTTCTTTTATCGCTCTTTTGATATCTGCTGTAGTAAGTTGTAATATATCGTCACGAAATTTTTGTCTTACTTCTTTTGTGAGTCCCACTTTCTCTTGGAAATAGGTGACAGAGGCGCGAGCTCCTGCTGTAACTGGGGAGTCTACATCTTGGATATAGCTTAATATTGCTTCGGTAAGCTCTCGCTCAGAAATTTCTTTGTCAGCAAGCAGCTGTACGGCGGTAAAAAAGGCATTGATAGTAGAAGAAATATGTGGATCTCTGGAGCTATAAAAATGGAGAACTCCGGTAAGGATATTGTATTTTACCCCTGAGCCGTAGGCGCCGCCCTTTTCTCTGACCATGTTGTGAATAAAGAGATTTTCTAGAAGGTAGGTAGCTATTTTTAATGCAGGAGCTAATTCTGAAGTTAAGGTGACTGTAGATAAGCAAAGGGCATTGTGAGCAATTGCAGAAGAGATAATGATACCTTGATTGGAGGGAGCTGTTGGTATTGGGAGCTCTATCCAAGGGTGGAAGGGGAGGGTCGCATCGCAAAGATTCATTAAATCGTAAAAACGATGTTCTTCTAGTTCTTTGAAGTCTTTTTTCTCACAAGAGATGACAACATGAGCGTTATTCAAGTGGAAAAGTGTCTTGGTAAAATCGGTAAAGATTTTGATGATATCGGGAAGTTTTTTATCAAGGTCTTGAATGAGTTCTTTAATGAAAGTGTGGTAAGGGGCTCCATACCATAAGTTCCCAAGGTGTGTCCAAGGAGAGATGTGTGCGCACGATTGCTTGAGGGCATATCCAAGAGCTCTTCTGTTTACTTCACTTTCAAGGGAGGAAGCTATTTGGATAATAAGATCTTTGATACGTTCTTTATCATTTAGATCAATGTGTAAAAGGGTATCCTTTAATACTTCGAAGCACTCTTTTTTATTTCCTCGTAAGAATTTAGAGTGGATAGAAAGAGTAGGGTAGCATGTGCTGGTATTATCTTTTTGTACATTGAGAGCTAGCCCTGATCCTAAGGAACCAAAATATTGCTGAATTCTTTGCATATTTTTTTCCCAAGGGAATTTTTTTGTCCCTAGCTCGGGGATAATGGAGCTAAAGAGGCGAAGATAAGGGAGGTTTTCTTCTGGGATTTCTGGGATGTCAAATACAAGATCTAGATAGTAAATGGAATTGGTAAATACGTCATGGTGGTAGATGGTGGAGGTCTTTTCCATGGTACGCGAAATGGGGTGATATGGCACCTTTTTTGGGATATCGTTAATGGACAGGGTAGGAAGGCATTCTAGGTTTTCTGTTTCTCCCCCTTTTTGATAGTTTGCAAACTGGGTGATCTTTTCTTGCATCGCCATTTTTTCTTCTGGAGATAAGCTTTTTGCAATTTTTTCTAGCTCTTTTTTCTCTTCTTTAGCTTCCTTCTCATGAACATGCTTTTCGGGTATGAGGGTAAAAGAGACGCGGTGGTTGTTTTCCAAAAAGTACTTTTTGATGATGGATGGAAGATAGGTAGGGTCTTGGATCTTTTCTTCCAATGCGTGAAGGAGAGAGTGAATCTTTACTCCATCTGTGGCTTTCCCGCCTTGTTGGAAAGGGATAACGGTCCTGCACATGAGCTCTAGTCCATAGGGTCCTTGAGCAGAAGAAATTTCTAGCTTGGAAAATTCTAGTTGATGAAGAGCGCTTTTTACCCACTCTTCCTCAATGCCATCCGTGCAAATTTCTTCTAAGGCAGAAAAAATAATTTGCTCAAGCTTTTCTTTTTTCCCCTCCAGCCCTACGCAGTATATTACGTAAGGCATCTCCTTTGCATCACAGTCATAGTAGGTGAACGTATCTTTACATAGCTTTGAATCAAGGATTTTCTTCTTTAGTAAGGAGGCGTCGGTATCCATTAGAATAATATCAAGGAGAGTAAGGGCAAGTGCTTCTTCTTGCTCTTCAATATCGCATGTAACAAAACCCAAGGCAAAATAGGTAGGATCTTTTTTTGGCTGGGAGGAGTGGTATTTTTCGGTAAAAGATTTTGGTTCCTTAAATCGCTCAATTTTTGGAATGGGAGAAATAGGGGCAATTTTTTCTAGATCTTCTGTAAATACGGTTTCCTCTAAGAATTTTAAATGCTTTTTAAGGGGGAGGTCTCCATAGAAAAAGTAGTTACATTGCCTTTTATCGTAGTATTTTTGGTGGAATGCTTTGAGCTCTTCGTAAGTTAAATTGGTAATGGCCCTTGGAAGCCCCCCTGAATCAAATCCATAGGAAGTGTTTGGGTAGAGGTGCTGCATTAAAGCGCGCCATACTATAGAGGATGGATTGGCAAATACTCCTTTCATTTCATTGAATACAATTCCCTTGGTAACAAGTGGAGATTTTACATTGGAATTATCTGAAAACTCGAGACGATGCCCTTCTTGCATAAAGCTATGCTCCGTAAGGAGGGGAGAGAGCGCTGCATCTACATAGACAGAAAGGATATTATAGAAGTCTTTTTCAATTTGCGATGCGGCAACGTAGCCTGTCCAAAGCTTTGAAGTAAAAGCATTCATAAAGGTATTACAACTGCGGCGGAGCATGGAGAAGAAAGGATCGCGTACAGGGTACTTTTCTGAGCCACATAAAACGGTATGCTCTAAAATATGAGGAACGCCTGTATCATCTGTGGGATAGGTGTTGAAGCATAAGCCAAAAACATTTTCCTTGTCATCAGCGTGGATATAAAAAACGGTAGCACCATTTTTGATATGTTCTGCACGGACAAAGGTAATATGGATCTCATCAATATGCTCTACTTCTTTGATAAGAAAGCCATGTATTTTTTCCCCTTTCTTCATTTTTTTACTCCAAGATGTTTACAAGGGAGCTATTTTATCAAACTAAAATCTTTTCTTCTATAAAAATAATCTTTATTTTTGCTATCATCTCTCCCTTTTATTTTATTTTTAAGGAGAAAGTATAGATGACGATAGTTCAAGTAAGCGAAGGAAATTTTAATAGAAATCATGAAACTGATCAAGAGTTTTCCTATGATGATGCTGGTATGGAAATGCTTGCAAAGTTCTTAGAACAAAGATTTCTTGAGCATGTTATAAATAGGAGGAAAAAAGATAGAGTGTTTATGGGAATAGTGTCTTTCGAGCAAGGAGTACAACCTATTTCGGTTACAATTCATATGGTTGGGACTTTAATAAACCCAAGCTTTGAAAGCGATGTAATACTTGCAAATAGAACTTGGAATTTTCTTCATTAAGAAAGTGGAAAGGGAGTAAGAATACTCCCTTTTTCTTATTCATATGCAGCTCTTGCGCCAATGGTTACAAAGTTTGCAATTTCTTCTATTGTTTCTTTTTGCTCTGCCTCTGAAGTGATAGGCTCAACAGGATAGATTGTTCCTTCTTTATCAAGATATGCTATCTGGACTATTTTTTTATCAGAAAAATGAATGGTGGAAGATATTGTTCCATTTACTTCTTCCTCGCATCGGTAGGTGAGTGCAACGCACATTAATGCTTCCTCTTCCCCATCATCATTTTTCACATATAGTTCATCAAACTTAAGAGTAATAGTATCAACAGACCCGTTATAGTCTTTTTGGATGCTATTTTCTTCTTTTGTTGGATCTAAAATTTGTTCCTTGAGAAGCGTAGCGTATAGTTCTTCTGGTAAATGCTGTTGATAGGCCGCACTAATAAGCCCATCTATACCAGAAGTTATTAGTGTTTTTATTCTAAAAACAGTGTTCTTTTCTAGATCTGGCTCAAGAGGACTTATTTCGAAATAGTCCTTGCCTTGTTTATCAATAAAGGTAAATGCTAGTAGTGTTTTATTGCTATATGCATATGATATCTTTTTAATACCATCAATGTCTTCCTTAAAGCTCAAAGAAACTTCTACATGCCCCCACCCTTTTACATGTCCCCATTCTTTACCCCATCGACTATCCTCAATTCTTACAGTAATAGTTGTAATGGTTTCTTTTAAAGGTTTTTCTGTTATGTTTTCTGTTTGTGATGGATCTAACAGTTGTTCTTCGATAAAGAAATCGTAGAGTTCTTCCGGTAGATGCTCTTCATAGAAATTCTCTGCAAAAACAGAAATTGCAGCGATCATAAATAGACAAAACTTTTTCATGATTCCTCCTTATAAAAAAAAGTAGCCACTAACATAAGCTAGTG
>JAHZKV010000097.1 GCA_022600215.1 bacterium | reverse complement strand
GAAGGAAAAAGAGTCCATTTCTCCCCATTTTTCTAGTTTAGATAGGAATCGAGGAGGCATTCTTGGAACTTCACTGATAGGGGAGATAAGGTGCTTTCCAGAGTCTATAGCAACCATTTTTTTAAGGCCAAAATCACCTCTAATTTGAAGCCAATATGGAAAAGGGAAGTTATCTAATACGTAGATATCAATTTCCTTACCAGAAAGGGGAGACCCATCTTTTTCCCAGGTACCACCATAGACATCCATTTTGTTGGGGCGTTTCCTTTCTCCAAATACGTACATTGCAGGTTCCCAGAATAAGCGGTGGTCTTTTTTGGTGTTTCTTCGAGGGCCAATCCTTTGTCTTTCTTCCTCTGGAACTTTTGCAACATCTAAGGAGAGAAGGCTAGAAATCAAGGTGTCTTCTTTCGAGAGGTCTAAATGGATATTTCTGGAAAAGCAATAGGCAGAGGTGACTTCTAATGTATTGCTATCCATCTCGATGAGAGTCCAAGAGGTGTTACCTTTTGCTCCATTTCTTAACCAAGTATGGAGCTCTATGCCACGAATTTTTTTGTATAATTTTTTAGGGAGGGTGATCTCTTCAAAGGTGATATAGGGATCTTTTTTTGAGTGAATATGAACTAAGGTGACAAATTCCCCATTTTGATAAATGCTAAAATCTCCCTTTTCCCCTTGCATAAAGATATTTTTGAAGGGAAGGCCCATTAAGGGAGCAGAAAAAAGGAGGAGTAGGATTAATAAAGATTTTTTCATAACTAGTCGTATACTAACATAGAGATACATAAAAAAAGTAGGGATAATTTTCTCTTGCATAAATTCTATTTTTTAGTATGGAGGAAATAAGAGGTGTTTTTTATGGCAAAAAAGTTTTTATTGGCAATATTTCTATGTAGTGCTTCGATGGTTTCATCTTGTAGCTTATATAAGAGAAGAGAAATTGTGGCAAAACCTGACCCAAATGGATCGGTAAAAGAGCGTATTGCATACCATAAAAGTGAAATACGTAAGTATGAGCTTGCAATGGAGACGGAAAAGCACCAGTCTATGAGGGCTTTGCAAAATAGAGACATGAGTGAAGTAAGGCGATCAAATAATAAAATGGCTCGCTACCAAAGAAAAATTGATGCACATAAAGCTGCCATTGCTACTTTAGAGACAAAAGAGAATTAAGCGTATGAAAAGAATCTATTTTGTATTGTTTTTGTTGTTATTTCAACCTTTGCTACATGCAGAGCAAGCTCTTGGAGATGTTAGCAGCACTGAAGGGACAAATAAAGAGCTAGATCTACGAAATATCAATAAGCAAATTGCATCTTTAGAGGATCTTAAAGAACATTATGTGGGACGCGCAATTCGATTAAGAAATCGCGCAGATCGCACACAGTTTAACTCTCAAGAGAATGGGCTAATTTCTGCTCAAAAATATTGGAAAGAAGCCAATAAGTGTGATAGAATTGCTGACCAAATTCAAAAAGAGATTGACTCTTTGAAAGAAGAAAGAGAGTTTGTTGAGGACAAAAAACCTTATTAAACTCTTAACACTCTTTATATTGGTAGCAAAAAGGCTTCTTTATGACATATGGCATCCCAGAAGTGCAGCAAGCTTACGATTTGTGGAAAGATGGGGATAAAAATGAGCTTGTATCCTTTGCAGTCTCCTTTTCCTCTCCATCTGAGGGACTTCCTTTGATATTTGTAGGAATTTCCTCTATTCAAAAAAACTGGGGAAAAAAAGTATTTTCCCACAAAGTAATTGCTTATCTGCACTCGTTATTAAAGATCGATGGTGCCTTTTTCTTTCCAGATGCTTTTGTTCACGATTTAGAGGAGCTGGTATTTGAGATGGAGCTAAAGGCTCCGCTCGAAGGAAGCATTATATTTCCTAATCAGAAGGTAGTACAAGTTACAGCGAAGGCCATTTTAATTCCCTTTATCAAAAAGCTATTTTCCTATTATCTACCTAGACAAATTGCTGTTGCAACCGAAGTGCAAAAGATTGTGAATTTTGTTTCTCCTTCCTTTGTTGTTACCAAAAATCTAGAGGAGTACTCCCCAAATTATGAGCATCTTTATACGAAGGCTGCATTTGTAGGGGGAGCAACTGCTTGTGAAGATTTATTTGCAGCAAGTAATTATCATATTCCTCTTTGCTTTCATGGGAAGGACCCGTCTGCTACCTTTTTAGATGTAAATGAGGAGGGGTTTTCTCAAAAAGTAGCGATGCTTTTGCCTAATGAAGAAGTCTTTTTTACTGGCGGGGTAACGTTAGGTATTTTGGAAGAATATTCTTTTTTACTACCTAATCTGAAAGGGGTAATGGTAGATTTTAGAAAAATTGATGTAAACAATGTTTCCCTTTCTTTTCATGATGTAAAAGATGAGGGGATTTTGTATCGCTACTCTTATAAAGGTTTATACTGTGGAGATGCGTATCTTGATTCAAAAAAAGATTTGAGTCAAAAGAAAAGCCAAAGACCCAATATTGGAGTAAAAAGAAAAAATTTATTAGTACGTTACAACGGTGAGATTGACCCGCTAACTATGGTTCGTAAACGTGCAAAAGATGCCATCAGATCTCTTCCTTGTAAATATAATGGTAGTCATCCAAAAGAAAAATATCCTATTGCGGTATTAAATTAGCACCGATATAATAGTAGTCATGAAAACACTTACTATTTTAAATAAGTTTAAAACTTTTAAAGCAGCTCTTATGATAGCAGGTACTGCTATTGGTGCAGGTATGCTTGGTATTCCTCTTGTAACAGGGGAAGTTGGCTTTAAAGCAGGAGCCCTAGCTACTGTGCTTGTATGGCTCTATTTATATGTTACTGGTCTAATGCTTATGGAAGTCTCTGTTTCCATGAAGGCAGAAGGTGGTTTTTTAGAGATGGCTGGGAGATACCTGCCTAAATATGGAAAGCCATTGGTAGGTTTTTTATTCTTTTTTTTATATGGTATTTTGCTTGTAGCCTATATTTCTGCTGGAGCGCAGATCTTTTGTCTCAATTTATTTGAGTCTTTCTATATTAGAGCGCTTTTCCCTATCCTATTAGTAGGTCTATTAATGCTTCGCTCAAATAGGGTAATTACCATCATTTCAGCTCTTACTATTCCAATGTGGATCTACTTTGGTGTGTTGTACTTTCTTGGAGCTCCATACATTGAAGGGGCGAAATTATTAAGTGGTAATCTAACTGGGGCATATGTTGCAGTGCCTATTTTATTTGGAGCTTTTGGATATCACAATGTCATTCCATCTGTTTCTAAGTACCTAAACTTTGATAAAAAAGCGCTAAAGCAGGCAATTTTCTTAGGATCTTTCATTCCATGCCTTATCTATTTTTTCTGGCAGATATTGATTCTTGGAATGGTAGATAGTGAGACATTGTTGCTTGCAAGAGAAAAAGGAGTGCCAGTAGTTGCTTTGATGGGGAAGCTTACTAAAAACAGTCTCTTTGAGCAGGTAGGAAGCGTCTTTGCATTTTTTGCACTTTTAACCTCTGCTGTAGGTGTTGCTATCTCGGTGGTTCACTTTGTAGATACTAAAGAGAGAAAGGGAACAGCTATTTTAGTGATCTTGATTCCAGCTCTAATTGCTTTTATCAAACCAGATATTTTCTTGATGGCTCTATCCTTTGCGGGAGGTTTTGGTGAGTCTATTTTGAATGGAATTATACCAATATGGCTTTTTGTTGCATATAAAGCACGAAAAGAGGAGTTGAATAGCAAGTGGATGGCTTTAGCACTGGTTCTTTTACTTGTGGCTTTATCTGTGGTTGGAATTGAGTTATTGGAGTTAATTTAATGGTCGCAAAAGGGCTATTTTTTCTACTGTTTTGGACATCTATTTATACAGCGCCTTTGCAAATAGGAGCAGATGCACCTTCTTTTGTATTAAAGGATCAAGAGGGGTTTGTTCATAATCTTTCTGCCCATAGAGGCTCTTATGTTCTACTCTATTTTTATTCAAGGGATTACACTTTTTCTGCTCAAAGGAGCATAGAAAAGATTGAGCGTTTACTTAAAAATTCTTTAGGGGATAAGCTCGTTGTATTCGGCATTTCTAAATATTGCGTAGAAGAGCAGCGGAAGTTTTACGATAAGTTGCACATATCCTTTGACTTACTTTGTGATAATAAGCAAGAGATCATAAGTGCTTATGGAGCAAAAGGTTTTTTGGGAGTTAAGCAAAAGATTGTATTGATTGGCCCAGATGGACGCTTATTTCGTGTCTATGATGATGTGCAGAAGTTTCTTGATGCCAAAGACCTAATTAAATCCATAATAAATGGTGGAATTTAATTATATATTATGTTCATTTTCAGTTTACGGTTTATTGAACTGAAAGGGGCAAAAATTGATTACACTTGTTTATGAAGCAAATGAGAGCTCTCCATTATTTGAAAATAAGATGAGGGAAATCTCTGGGTGCCCTGAGGTTCAATGTATTTGTGTAGATAGCAATCACCTTGCCAAAAGCTACAATAAGGCTATCAAGAAAGCGCATCATGATATTGTGGTCTTTCTTCAAAAAGGGGTGAGTTTTTGTTCGGAAGATTGGGCAAGGATATTAATAACCACTTTTTCCACGAATTCTCATGGTATTATAGGAACACTTGGTTCCTTGATAGTGCCAAAATCTGGTATGCTTTGGGAAAAGGAAGAACCACTTTGTGGCTCTATTTGGTATGAAGAATATCATGATGCTAATAGAAACTTATTTGGGGAAGAGTTTAGCGGAAAGGTACTGGATGTAGTTGCTTTGGAAGGGAGCTTTTTGGCGATACATAAAGATCGTCTAGCCAGAAAGTTTGATGAGAGTTTTAAGGGAGATAGCTTTTTTGATAGTGATTTTTGCATAGAAAACTATGTAAATGGGGTATCTGTTGGTGTTGTTTTTGATATTGATATATTGAAAGAGTCTTTTGATGAACAAGATGAGACTTTTATCAAGAATCATAAGAAGTTTTTAGAAAAGCATGAAGAGCTTCCATTACGTATTTGCCCTAAGGTTTTTATTGATCAAGTAGAGGTTGAGATCTCTTCTTCTCCTTCCGTGAATGTAATTATACCTAACAAGGGTCAAAGTGCGGAGCTGATCAGCTGCCTTACCTCTATTTTAGAGAAGACTTCTTATGATAATTATTTAATTACTATCATGGACTATGGCTCTTCTGATGCAGAGAAAAGCGCTATAAAAGCCTTTATCCAAGACCATGAGAATATGGAGTTTATCCAGACTAAACAACCCCAAGTTTCGCAAATATATAACGATGCGGTAAATACGGTTGATTCTGATTTGGTTTGTTTTCTATCTAAGCATATTGTGCTTGCAAATGATGCCATATCTCTTATGGTGGAGACTTATTTAAGAAATCCAGAAAACTGTGGCACAGTGGGCCTTCGAAGTCATTTGAAAAATAATATGGTGCGTCAGTTTGGCTTGCAGCTCTTATCTTTTGAAACAAATGAGGGTATGGAGCTTGGCCTTGATCTAAAAGGATTTGGAAAATCGTATGCCTATCGTAATGAGCTTATAGATGGTGTGATGGGAAATCCTTCCGAGAACTTATTGATGGATAGGAAACTCTTTTTAGAAGTGGGCGGGTTTAATACCAACTATTTACATAGCTTAGAAGATTTTGAGTTAAACTTAAAAACTATCCTTTGTGGGAAGAAGAATTACTTAGAAGGTAGGGCAGTTGCTTACTATCAAGGATTTGATCGACCAAAATACCACCCAAAAGACTATTTGCTGTTGATGGATTTTATCAATGCAAATATTGAGCTTATTACTCCTTACGTAAATCTAATGTCTGCCTAAGTTTACTTGGTTATATTGCAATAAGTTGGGTTAAAACCCCCAAGCACCGCGAATTGCCCAATAGTCTGTATTTAGTGTGAAGAATTGCCCTTCACTAAACCCGTTATGGTATTCAAAAAAGATACGAACATTTCTACCTGCACGCTCTAGTTTGGACCACTCATAACCAATTTGAACGGTTAAAGAAGGGTTGTAGTTGTTGATATCCCAATTTTGGCAATCGAGTGCAAAAAATGGGTTACCGTAGAGTCTTGGGTGTTTGTATTTATGAGTAAATGGTCGAAATTCTAGGCCATATTCCACATAGAAGTTTCCCATCGGATAGGAGATATCATCATTTACGATTACTCCAGGGCCGAAGTATATGCGCATTGCATCTTTGTATTGGATGGACCAGAAAAAGTCAATTGCTTCAAAGCTAGGGTTCACTCTTAGCACATCAGGGTTATTTACCATAAATTCATCACCAAGGTGAGAGGATATGTGGTATGCACGTAGGCGGAAGGAGTGAATTCCTATAGAATAACTAATGGGGATAGAGAGGATGTAATCAGTGGTAACAAGTTCTGCCCACTCGTTGTTTGTTTGTACTGCAGGAGACATATTAAAGTCTGCCCACATACATGCACCAATATCAATCTGAAGATCCCCACCAAAAACATCGAAAAAGCGATATATAGGGAAAATATCCCCTAAAGAGATGGCAATTTGATTGTTTGCAATTACTTGATCGCCCCATCGGTAGGCGATGGAATAAACAGGGTCACGTGGGTTGGCAATTAGTGGTTCAAAAAGAACGGTAGTTTCTGGGAACCATACTCCAAAGAGGTGAAAATTATGGCGGTCAGCAGTAATTTTTTTTGCTTTATTCTTATCAATCTTTTTTACCACAACCTTTTTGATACCAGGGAGATCCTCTACAAAGGAGATGATACTATTTTTGATTCTTTCATCTGATGGGAGATTGAAAAGGTATACCACATGATCTTCATCAACCGATACAATCACGTAGTTTTCATAGTAGTTTGCATCGATGAGTGCTTGTATATAACCTTCTAGGTAGCAAGAAGATTCTTCTGCAAGAGCATCTTCAGGAAGATGATCTTTTTTGGTAAGTCTCATACTCCATTTTCTTTTATTATTTTTCTTTGCCTGTGCGACCGTTCCAATGGAAAAGATTTCAGGAGCAGATTTTTCTTCCCCATGTAGGGTGCTTAGAAAAAAGACACATAAAAGAAGAGGAGATAATTTTTTCATTACAAACCTTGATAGATCTCTTTTCTTTTCTAATAGAAGAGAGAAAATTTGATTGCAACTAAAATTAGTTTTTTTCTTTTGCTTCTGCTTTTAGGTCGTAGTAAGTGTAAATTCTATTGGTCCATCCAGGTATCCATTTTTCTTGAAGCTTTGGATTAGGGGAGTTTTTTACCCTCCTGGTAAGTACTTTAAGTGCATTTTCTGCAAATAGTTTTCGCTTAGGATAGTCCCGATCCTTTTCTTTTGTCATTTCTGTTAGAACTTGCAAAAGTCCCCAGCCTATCCCCCCATATCTTTCTTTAGGGTTTATCCCATCTCCTTTAAAGTTGAGATAATCTATTAGGATATAGATTCCTTTTGGCTCTGAGGCGAGAGCAAAAAATTGCTCTATGATAGCACTTCTTTTTTCCTTTGGAGCAGAAAGAATAATGTTTTTGAATGTGCGATTGATTCGATAGACCATGTAACTTGTCTGGTGAGGAATGGTTTCTAGTAAGAAGGAGCGCAACTCTTTCATCTTCTTACTATTAAAATCCTTATAAAAAGCATCTCTGTTTCTCCATGGACAATGTTTAGCAGTAAGAAGCCATTTTGGAACTTTTGCTCCTTTGTTTTTCATAAAGTCAATCACTTCATGGAAGCATCCAGTTGCAAAGACTCCTTTGTAGTTCTTTGGCGGCCATATATAGTGGCCAATTCCCATTGAAGGAAATGCTTCTTTTGGATTCCAAAAAGTTAAGAGATCTTCTTTTTTGCCAGATTCATTTTGCCAGATTTGGTCGCTGATAAGCTTTGCTTCTTCTAAAGAGAGTTCAATAGGGCAGGTATTATCATAGAGCCAATCACTGGCTACTTGTATCGAAATTTTGCTTGGGCTTTTTGTAGCCATTTGGATTTTTGCAAGACTCGCAAAAGAGAGGTCTTTGTCATCTTTGGTAGCAACTACTGCTGTCTCTCTAATTTTGGTGATATCTTGTAGGAGTTCTTGTTGAGCCTTATGCTGCCATGCATTATAGGAATAAAAAATGACATATTCGTGCTTTTTGATTTCCTCAATAATAGAGAGAGCTTCTTTTTTGGTAGGGGAGAGCCCTTTGAATGGGTAGAATTTTTTTGGTATATTGTTGTTGTGGGCCAAAACTATCTTTTTTTCTAAAATCTTTGGCATTACCACCGCAATCCTTTTCTTCCTAAGAGATTGATCGGATTCATATTTCTCAATTATCAATGAGCGGTAGGCAATTTCTTTGGAAAGTTTAAGGTGTTTTTTATTTTGGAGAGTATTTGCAAGATGTTTCTTGGTGGGGGATAAAGTAGTGAGGAGCCTTGCTTTTTTCTTGAGTGCCAATATTCTTTTTAAAGAGGCGTTCACCCTTTCTTCTGTTATTTCTCCAGAGCGGACAGCCTCTACCATACTTTGAATTACATCTAAAGTTTCTTGAGTGTTGATAGAGCCATTTTTTCGACCTTGTAGACCTCTTCCGCCAATAAGAAGGAGGTCGTTTCCTGCAAGAAAAGCTCTTTTTGTAATTTTAGCAAGGGACTCATTTTTTGTAGAAACTCCTTTCATGGTGAGGGAGTCGGTGATGATAACGCCTTTGTAGCCAAACTCTTTTCTTAGGATATCTTTTAAGAAGATAGAGGATAATGAGGCGCAATTTTCTGGGTCTACTTGTGGGTAGAGCACATGGGCGCTCATGATAGCAACGGATACGGTGGATAGGGTTTTAAAGGGAAAAAATTCTTTATCAAGGAGCTCGTTGTAGCTTTTATCGACAACGGGTAAGGAGTCATGCGAGTCGGTATGGGTATCTCCATGACCTGGAAAATGTTTTAAGCAAGGGATGACCCCTGCCTTTTTAGCACCATTGGCAAAAGCATTTCCAAGAATAGTTACTTGCTTTTTGTCGCTTCCAAAAGAGCGAATTCCAATAACGGGATTATTAGGATTGGTGTGGATATCTACAACAGGAGCAAGATTAAAATTGACCCCTACAGCTTTTATCTCTTTGTGCATAGCAAGAGATGCTTTTTCTACTAGATCTTTGTCGTTGATTTTTCCTAAAGCAGCATTTCCTGGGAAAGAGGTGAATCCCTTTTTTAGCCTTGCAACGATGCCGCCTTCTTGGTCAGCAGCAATAAAGAGGGGAAGACCACTATTTTGCAAAGCTGCAGTTTGTAGATCCTTGCTCATTTTTTGTATTTTTTGAGGATCTTCTAAAGAGTTAGAGGAGTTATAATAGATAAACCCACCAACTTTCCCATCTTCTATTAATTTTTTAGCATCTTCATTAAAGCAATCGCCATCAAAGTAGGTGATAAAGAGTTGTCCAACTTTTTCTTCAAGAGTCATCTCATTTAGGTTTTTGCTAAAAAGAAAAAAAGGTAGAGAGATGAAAAGAAAGATTTTTTTGAGGAGCGTATGCATTGTCATACCTAGTTAAGATATTTATGAAACAATATCTTATGCAGAATAGGGATAAGAGTCAATGTATGTAAGGGATAAAAAGAGTGGGGCAAGCAGGACTTGAACCTGCGACCAACGGGTTATGAGTCCGTTGCTCTAACCAACTGAGCTATTGCCCCAAATATGGAAGAACATATTATATGAGGAATCACTTTTTATCAACTGTTTTGTAGATGATCTTCTTAAAGATTTTTCATATGATAAGTTTTTATCCTCACTAACTACTAGAGTTTAAAATTTTTATACTTTATTTAAATTCTAATTTTTCTATATGATCGATGAAAACTTAATTTCATGGAGGTATGTAATGAATAAGAAAATAGTATTTTTTTCGAGTATAATTATATTGGGGAATCTTTTCGCAAAATCGGTAACGGCAGAGCGAACTCAGTATGAAAAAGAGACAATAAGGATAGTTCAAGATGAAAAAGCATTTGCAAAATTCCGTAGTCTACCTGGAATAGTAGATGCATATGAGCATGTTTCGCCTGCTTTAGGTGTGAAGTTTTTGGAAAGTATAAAAGTAAATTATCCTGAAGTATTTGCCCAAATAGATCAATTTCAAACGGTGGATAGTGTAGGCTCTCCTGCTGTGCATAATTATAAAGGCGTAGGAGCTTTTGCAGGGACTACTTTGAGATTTATTCATATTGCAGCAGAAATTACAAAGATGTTTGATCTGCCAAGTAATTGTAAAATAGTGGAGGTTGGTTGTGGTTATGGTGGGCAATGTTTAGTGCTATCAGCATTTACCAATTTTTCTAGCTATACAATGATAGATCTTCCAAATGTTACTCCGGTTATAGAGAAGTTTTTAGGTAAATTTGAACTTGCAAATACTAGAACCTTGGTATGCACTGATTGTACTTTAACAGAAGAATATGACTTATTTATAAGTAACTATGCTGTATCAGAGTGTTCCAAAAAGGAGCAAGATGAATATATAAAGAATGTTATTGCATTTGCTAAACGAGGCTATATGATTTACAATCATTGTGATCGCGCGTATAAAGTTGCTGACTTCGTATCAAAGCTCCAGGAAGTAGGTATTGAGGCAAAAGTAGTAGAGGAAACAGTGCAAACTTTTCCCTATAAAAAGAATGTGCTAATTTATTGGGGTGCCAACTAATTAGGGGAGAGCACAAAAATAGGTTTGTGATGAACCCCTTTTTTGTGCTTTCTTTTAAAGTCACTTTTTTGGTGGCCAAATGAGTTTAGAACCTTCCATCCAGAGAGTAGTTCTGGGAGAAGTTTTTCTCCATATGTACGATAGACATTGCCTGCTAGGTGGTCTTTACAAACAGGCACAGCGATAAATAAAAGACCATCTTTCTTTAGCATGTTTTTGAAAACTTGCATTGCAATCAAGTCACCATTTTTATTTTGAGGTTCACCATACCTACCTAGCCCTTCATGCTCTAAGAACGAAACTGCTATGATAGCATCAAAACGCTTTGGATTTGCAATAAATTGCTCGGGAGTAAGAACATTGACTCTTGGATCAATGTCGTCAGTAAACTTATCAAAAGCAGTAGGTATTCCTCCATAGGTTAAGACAAAGGCGCAATACCAAGGCTGCAAATCATACCACACAGCAACTTCTTTTCCTTCAATGTTATCTCGATATTTTGCAAGTGCGAGAGAGAGCCAGATATCTGTTTTGGCATAGATATTCATTTGACGAGCATCGATATTTGCAAGGTGCATGTCTATCGCTTCTTCTGTGTAGTCGTTTACTACTTTGTCGAGCCTGGAAAGGTTTGCGTGGTGATCGGAGTAGGGTGCTCCTCTTGCAAATGCTCCAATTTGATCCTTGGGAATTTTTTGAGAGGAATTTGCACAGAGCAATGGAAGAGTAAAAAAGATTGCGCTTAAGAATTTATGCATAAAAAGACTCCCTTTTGAATTGCTATGATTTAAGCAAAAAAGAGGGAAAAAGTCTACCTACAAATATAGGGAGGTAAAATACCTTATCCGCAAATAAAGAATCCGTCGCTGGAACCTTTGTGTTGTTTTCCTATTTCTAAAGAGCCAGTAAAAAACTTATAGTAAATAGATAGGGCTTGTTTGTGGTTTTGTACGCAGTAAAAGCAGTTGGGTATCCACTCAGAACCTTTGATAGTTCCTCTTTTGAGATTTTCTTGGTGTGCTTTGGAGATTTTTGCTTGGTAGTATTTTGGGTCTCCAAACAAGATAATAGGGGCAGTTTTTTTTGATCCCACTTGTATACGAAGAAGCTCCAGGGCAAATTCAAAGTCTGTACCAATACCTCCTTCAAAGAAGATGGGAAAATCCAGTCCAAATTCAGATTGGCGAATGATCACCTGCTCTAATCGATAGGTCATGCGCCCTTGGATATAGTGATTCATTGCCTCGTTTACATCATTATCCTCATGGGGTCTGCGAAAATCAACTGCATGGCCAATGGAAAGAAGATCTAATTCTGATGCAATCCGATTTCCCATAGCCATGATTCCAGGGCCGCCACCTGTTGCTATGGCTATCGAGTGCTCTTTTTGGAATAAGTCATGATCTACTCTCTCCTTCATCTCTATTAAGCCAGAAAAAAGTTGTCTTAGCTCATTTTCATAAGAGGTAATCTCAAAACGCGAGCCATATACGCCAAAAATGGTTGCATTTTCATAGTCTTTTACTTTGTCAAAAGGGACAAAAAGCCCTGTATCCATATCTTTTCTTGGAACATATTTCAGTAAGAGGTCGGTATCTTTATCTGCCCAAAAGACATCAATATTTTGCTTTGCAAGATTTCTTAGCATGGATCGATCATCGTGAGAGAAATAATTGCCATGTGTATTGGATGGACAAAGAAAGTATATCCCTTTCAAGCATCTTGCAACATGTTCATTGAGCAAAAAATTGGAGAGGAGGTTAGAGGTAAAATTTTTGGAGAGTAATATTCCTTGGGAGGTGATATATCCCTCTTGCATGGACTTTAAAATTGGGTATTCTGCTTGCCTTTCGATATATTCAGACACGATCGCTCTTTCCTCTCTTGTTTTGGGGAAAGTGGGGAGGGAAGAGTGTAATTCTGGATCTGCTGCAATCCAATTTTTTGGAGATAGTTCCTTTAATTGGAATTTCTTCACGATGAAGGTTGCTGCATTATCCACAGCAGGAGCCGTATCAAGTGCATTAAAAACGACCTCCTTTTTTCCCAAATCCTCTCGAAGGAGTTCTTTGTCACAAAAGAAGAAAAATTCTCGGTAGGGTTCAAGAGAATAAAACTCTAAAGGGATATGCGTTATTTCGCTTGTAGGGGAGTTTTTAGGATCTTTTGCATGGAATTCAAATATATCGCCGCTGGTCATTTGAGGTTGTAAGATGTCGGCACTAGCATGGCAAAATCCTTCAGGGAGAGCATCATGAGCTACCCGAGAAAAAAGGGTTCTTACCGACATTTTGGTAGTCTTTACAAGTAAGAAATCTTCATTTGGGATGACCCTTTCTCCTTCGACCACTTCTTGGTGCAGGTATAAAAACTTACGAAAGGAGGGTTTGTTTTCCTGCAATCCTTTTACAACGGTGGGTAAAAAGCCTAAAATATGCTTATCATAGACAAAGTGTCCTGGCCGAAGGGGAATCCTTACTAATACACGATGCTTTTCACTGTCATCGATAATTTCTTCTTTTTTATATTCTTCCGATAGAATCAGTAGGGGATCCCCATTGTGATCGACTTTACCAAATAGACGGTTGAGGTAGTCGCTTGAGCGAATTATCCTCCTTGGATCTTTTGCAAAGAGCTTTCCCACAAAGATCCCTTCCGTAAGTAGAGCAAGTAGGTTTTTTCCTATTTCATTAAAAGAGTATAGAGTGAGTATCACTTTTGCTAAATAGTTGGTTTTGGAGAGCTCTAACTCGACGATTGTGCTGGATATCCCTAATTGAGCAAAGGTGCTTTTGATATTAAAGGTGATATCTTCCCTATCAATTACAAACCCTACAAAGTTTTCATGTATATCAAAGATAGAGACTTCCACTTGGAGAGCTTTTTCTTTCCGATCCATTATCTTTGTGATTTTTCCATCAGGACTAATAAGATCATAGGGGGTGGCAAAGGTATTTTTTGGCATACCCTCTCTATAGAAAAGATTCTAGAAAAGTACAATAGTTTTTCAGAGAATCCTTGAATGATAAATTAGTACTAGGTATTCTTGCTTTTTATGATTGGAATTATCCCGAGAAGTTTTGGTGTGCATGATGGATCGTTTCATGCAGATGAGGTCACAGCCGCAGCTATTTTGCTCTATTTTGATTTGATTGATCGAGAAGAGATTGTTCGTACCCGAGATTATGATAAATTGGCACACTTGCAGTTTGTATGTGATGTTGGGGGCGTGTATGATCCCTCTAAAAAACGATTTGACCACCATCAAGCTACTTATAAAGGGCTTTTAAGTAGCGCAGGAATGGTGTGGCAATATTTAAAGGATGAAAAGATTATTGAGGAAGGACTTTATGAATTTATGCGGGAGCGCTTTATTCACGGGGTTGATGAGGTGGATACAGGAGTCCTATTCCCTCCTTTTGGCCATGCTGATTTTTCTTCTGTTATTTCCAGCTTTATCCCCATCTCCTATGATGCAACTAATGAAGAGATGGACAAGGCTTTTTTTGTAGCGGTTGATTTTGCTTATGCTTATTTAGGACGCATGCTTCAAAAATATCATTACTTGGAAAAGTGTAAGGCACGGGTCTTGGAAGTGATGCAGGCAATGGATGAATGCTTGATCTTTGAGGAGAAGATGCCTTGGCTGGAGCCATTTTTTGCTCTTGGAGGAGATCGACATTCTGCAGAGTTTGTCATTATGCCATCTGGGGATCATTGGAAATTACGCGGAGTTCCTCCTACCTATGAAAAAAGAATGGAAGTTCGTAAACCTTTGCCAGAAGAATGGGCAGGTAAAATAAACAAAGATTTGCAAGATGTGACTGGTATTAAAGAAGCAATTTTTTGCCATAAAGGGAGATTTATTTCTGTGTGGGAAACAAAAGAGGCAGCCTTGAAAGCCTTAAAACATGTATTGGAGAGAAAATGAGTACGATCTTTGAGCAAATTATTGAGAGAAAACTCCCTTCAGAGGTTTTGTTTGAAGACGAAGACATTATTTGCATTCATGATAAGTTTCCACAAGCGCCGGTGCATATTTTGCTGATTACTAAAAAGGTGATACCTTCTATTGATAAGTTAACAAAAGAAGATGCTTACCTATTAACCAAAATTTTTGTTAAAGCAAAAGAACTTGCATTAGAGCACAAAATAGAAGATGGCTACCGTATTTTGACGAATCATGGCTCTTCTGCCGGGCAAACTGTTCCTCATCTGCATTTTCATTTACTTGGTGGGAAGGTGCTGAGCAGCAAAGGGGGATAGATGAAAAAGATCTTAATGTTATGGGCATTTCCAATGCTCCTTTTTGCTGCCTATGTCGGCAATGAAAAAGAATTTATCTCGAAAATTTCTTCATTGATTACTATTGGGGATCGAAAAGGGGCACGGAGAGTGAGCTTTTTAACAAGAGAGCTTTATCCTGATTCAAAGCCAGTTCTTTCTTTGTATGTACGCTCGTTGGCTAATGATGGGTATTTAAAAGAGGCCCTATCTCTTTTACCTCCCATTTCCAGTGATAAGGAAGTACGTGTCTACTTCCCTGTATTAGAAGCTATTGGATGGAATTATCTTTTATATGAAGAGGGAATTTCCTCTGTTTCTAACATTGCCTCTTTATTGGGCGCTTATCGTACGCAAGATGCAAGGTGTGTTCACCTCTTGTTAAAAAAATTAGATTCTACCAATGCCTATGATCGCCATTTGGCCGTTAAACTTTCTATGGCATATAGAGATTTGCCATTACGAAAAAAGATTTTGACGATGCTCTCTGAGGAGAAAAACTATTTTGTAAAGCTTATGCTGCTTGAAGCAGTAGGTGCTATGGAAATAAAAGAAGCGGAAGGGTTTCTTCGAACCGTGGTCTCTTCTACTTCTAAAACAACAGATGAAAGATGTGTGGCAATTAAATCGCTGGTAGCCTTGTCTGATAAACCTCAGGAAAAAGAGATTTTAGATCTACATAAATCATCGAAGACTAGCATGCGAGAGCTTTGTATCTCTCTTATTACCCATTTTGAGATGAAAGAGCATGCTCAGCTTTTGATAAAGAGTTTAAAAGATCGCCATCACAATGTTCGTGCTAAAGCGCTTCTTGGTCTGGTGATGCTTGATGTGGATAAAAAAGATTTGCTTCCTCTTTTGCCAAAAATTAAAGCAATGATGGAAAAGGACAAGGTAGAGGTTTCGGTGATTGCCTCTATTGTACTTACTTCTTTGGATGTGGAAAAAGGGCAAGCTGCTTTTGCCAAAAATCTATTGAGTGAAGATCAAGAGAGAGCAAGGTTTGCATCACGCGCTGTTGGCAATGTGGGGAAAGCGCTTCATCCAGTAATTTTAGATTGTTATCATAAATCAAAAGATCAGATAGTACAGGCTAATTTGGCTCTTGCTATGCTTGGAAAGGACATTGATGATTTTGTTGCGGTAAAGTATTTATCACGCTTTTTAAAAGAATATTCTGGAAAAATAATGATGAAAGGGGAGCATTCTCCCTTGTTTGTGGGGGTGGATGAGAGTTCTGCTGGTCATATTCCGTATATCCAAAATTACCCATCTCTTGTGGATTCCATGACAAGGCTTCAGCTTCTTTCAAAGCTTTCTATATTAGAGGTGGATGGGGTAGAAGAGAGCATGCGTGCCTTTTTAAAGAATCGTATGTGGAGGGTTTCTTCTTCTGCTGCAATTTTAATGTTGGAAGAATCAAGATTAGAAGATATTGAGGTACTCAAAAATTTATTAGCGGATAAGGATCCTGAGGTTCGGTTGCAGGCTGCGCTTGTGCTTGCTTTTTATGGTAATGATAAATCCACTTGCCCTGTGTTGGAAGAAACTTATGATAAAGTTGATTGGGAAAAGCGGGTCATGATCTTAGAAGCAATGGGAGTAATTGGGGATCGTAAAAGCATCCCATTTGTCTTGGATAAAATGAAAAAAGAAACTTTTATTTTGCAAAAGATGGCGGCAGCCACTTTACTGCAGTGTTTGTATCATTAGGCATGAGAGTCTCCTTGTACAAATTTTTCTTTCGTGATAGGATAGATCTATTATGAAAGCAGTTCTATCAAGATTTTTTTCTTATAAAGTGTTGTCGGCAAGTTTCTTGGTGGCAGGCGCTTGTATTGGTGGGGGGATTTTGGGAGTACCTGTGGAAGCTGGCGCTTTAGGTTTCTTTCCTTCTGCAGTGATGTTGCTTCTTTCTTGGCTTTTTATGACTCTTACAGCTTTTTTATATGGGGAGGCTGCTCTTTGGATGGAAGAGGAAAATGCCCATGTTGTCTCTATCGCTAAGCACTTGCTTGGTAGGTGGGGAGAGTGGATTGCTGTCTTACTCTATATTTTTATTGGATATGCATCTTTGGTTGCTTATAACTCTGGTGGATCTCAGCTGATTGGACATTTATTTCATGGACTATTTGGGATAGCATTGAGTCCTATTTTAGGAGCAATTGTCTATGCAGCCATTTTTGGCTCGGTCTTTTATTTTGGAGCAAAGGTTCTTGGGGCTATCAACACTTTATTAATGGTGGGGTTGATAATTTCTTATTTGATGATGACCTCTTTGGGTGTTGGTGGTGTGAGTGAGGCGCTGGTGGGGCGATCCTCTTGGGTAGGGTTTTATGCTGTCGTTCCTTTGATGATTACCTCCTTTAGCTTTCAGATGATTGTTCCAAGTATTGCACTGTATTTGGATAAAGATAGAAAAGATTTAAAATATACTTTGATTTTTGGGGCTACTCTTGCTCTCATCTTTTATCTACTTTGGATTTTTGTGGTGATGGGAACGGTGCCAAATGAAGGAAAAAATGGACTGCAAGAAGCGCTCGAAAATGGACAAGTAGCTACCGCATCGCTGCGTATTTACGCTCATAGAAGCATTATTGCAGTTTTAGGGGAGTGGTTTGCCTTTTTTGCAATTACCACCTCTTATTTAGGCATTGGTTTGGGGTTATTTGACTTTTTGGCCGATCTTTTTGGTGTGGAGAAAAAAGGTTTGGGTAAATTGGTGTTAGGGCTTTTGGTGGTCTTACCTACTTTATATATCACTATGACTTACCCAAACACATTTTTAGAGGCTTTAGACATTACTGGTGGCCTTGGTGATTCCATCTTAAATGGAATAATTCCTGTCTTGATGATTTGGATAGGGCGCTACGTGATTGGTTATAAAAGTGAGTTTAAATTATTTGGAGGCAGATGGATGCTTGTCTTATTATTCCTTTGTTCTTGCTTTATCATTACCTCTCAAATCATGAAATGGGTTCTATAAGCTCTTTATAATTGTATATCTTGTGCGGTGTACTCTATCCCTTGGTATGTACAAAGAACCTGATTTCTATCCCTTTCCTGCCTGGTGGCAGATGTATAGTAATCTATAAATAGATCTTGAAATATCGCTGTCTGAGAGTCTAGAGACTCAAGGTATTGGATATAGAGGAATTTTTTTAGTATTACCATGCAAGTTGTTTTAGGTAAGTTTAAGGGAGTGTTTCCATTTGCTTGTATTACTGCTTGTTTAAACTCATCAAATGATTTGCTGAAGTCTGGGGAAATACGAAGCTCCTTAAAATAGGATTTTTCGATTGCTATTCTTGCTTTTAAGCTACTTCCATATTGGATTATAGCGGCTTCATTCCTTATAAGAACCTTAAGTCTTCTTGTTTCTATAATGTAATGAGAGCCGAGAAAGTCTTTTGTCGTATAAAAGGCGATAAATCCAATTCCCGCAACTTGTGCTAGGTGGGAGCTGAAAAAAGCAATGGTGATAAATGCAAAAGCTGCGATGAGAACAACGGTTTGTATGGTGTTTTTTTGCTCTTCTTCCTCTAGTCTTTGTTGGAGTCTATGTTTTCTTAGTGAAGCATCTTTTAGCT
>JAHZKV010000096.1 GCA_022600215.1 bacterium | reverse complement strand
ATCAGGTAGTTCACTATTGACTAGCACTACATCAAACAGATCTTTTCCTGTGTACTTTTCAATTTCTGCTAAATAATGCGATGCTTTTGCTCCCGTAGTCTGTCCTTTTTTATTCATCAAATTAACTACAAAAACTTTTTTCGCCTTTGTTTTTTGCAATGCCTCAACCACTCCATCTACCAATAAAGAGGAAATCAAAGAAGTATACAGCCCTCCCGGCCCAAGCACAATCACATCTGCATTCATAATCTCTTCTACAGCGTGTTTGTTCACTCGTGGATAAGGAGTTAAAAAGATTTTTTGATAACCTTTATCAATCTTTTCTGATAGATAAATTTCTTTTTCCCCTTTCAGTACCGATCCATCTTGCAAAACCATCTCTAAATGAGTCTTGGTCGTAGTAACAGGAATTACCTTTCCTTTGATCTTTAAAATATCGCCCAGCTCTTCAATAGCCTCTTCAAAACTTCCCGTTACTTTTTCTAAGGCAGATAAAAAGATATTTCCAAAGCTATGACCATGCAAACTACCATTTTCAAAACGATAGCTCATCAACTCCCTCATTAAAGTAGAGGATTCAGATAGAGCAACGACACATTGACGTACATCGCCAGGAGGAAGAACTCCTTGCTCATCACGTAAAATCCCTGAGCTTCCACCATTATCTGCCATTGCTACAATCGCGGTCAGGTCAATGTCATACTTTTTTAGCCCGCTTAAGACTACAAAGTTGCCAGTTCCCCCACCAATGGTGCAAACTTTTTTCTTCAAGAAGATACCTCCTGAAAGGAGTCAAACTTGCGAACTGCGCTTGCTAAATCTGGTTGTTTGTAGAAAAAGGACCCACATACCAAGCGATTAGCTCCTGCCTGTACACTTTGCAACCCTGTATCAAAGTTAATTCCACCATCTACCTGAATGTCAAAATCTAAATTGTATTTCTTACGATAGTTTGCCAAAATCTTTACTTTATTTAGCATCTCTTCCATAAATGACTGTCCGCCAAATCCAGGCTCCACTGTCATCACCAGTACTTTATCTAAATCTTTCAAATAAGGCTCTACCAACTCCACGGGCGTATCGGGCTTAAGAGCAAGGCCAGCATATCGATTACACTTGCGGATATAGTCAAGCACATGGCGCACATCTTCTGTTGCCTCCACATGAAAGGTAATCTCCTCGCAGCCCACCTTTACAAATTTTTCAATAAAATTTTCTGGATGGTATATCATCAAGTGAACATCTAAATGAAAATTCTCGGGAACATTTTCTCGAATTTTCCCCACAATATCTGGTCCAATAGTAAGATTTGGAACAAAAAGCCCATCCATCACATCCAAATGCAAGATATTTGCACCTGCATCCACAGCCTGCTTTGCAGTAGCTACCGCATTTCCTAAATCTCCACCAATAAGAGAGGGTTCTAGCTCTAATTTATGCTTTTTCATTTTCTACAGTATACCCTGTCTCACACTTTAATACAATTGCTCATCTTGGAAACAAACGCCTCTTTGCTGGATAGATCAAAATATTTATAACTAGCTCCAATATAATATTTTTCTTGGATGCACAAGGAGAAATAAATCAAAGACCCCACCTCTGCATCTTCTGCTTTTACACTACTTAAAAAAGCCTCTTTTTTCTTTTCCATACGAACCCGAGCCATGAACACCACCTTCTCTTCATCGCTCTCTAAGAAAGAGTCTTTTGAAACTTTGTAAACAAACATATCGTAAAAACGTAAGAAAAAATGCGCTAAAGTTTCTACATCCAAAATAGCTCGCATCTCCGATGGGTAAATCGCATAGAAAAAGTTCTCCACCAACACGCTGTTTTTCACCCCGCGCTTGCGTAAAAAACCCTGAAGATCTGCAAGCAGTCCCCCTTGCTTTTCCAGCATCCCCCCATTATAATCTCTCACCACTCCAAAACGCTTTTGCAAATCTTGCACCACTTTTGCACGAGCTCGATAAATATCCACCGAATAATCCTCTCGCATAAAAGAAGAAATACGCAATTGATAGGAAACCTCTAGTCCCTCTTTCTCTTCCCCAAGGGATCGAACATGCTTGATTCTAATCAAACACCCCTTTTCCCCTTCTCTGGAAAAAACTTCAAAAGCAGAAGGCAAAGAACGATTCATTCCTCTAACCACAATTGCAGTAAAAAATAAAGAGTCGGCTGTTTGAGAATCAAACAACACCGCAATCTGTGGATAATCATCCCTACTCTTTAGCTCTTTAGAAAGAGCCACTGTATATTTAATCACCTCTTCCGTATTTTGAGGCATAAAAATTTTCCTCATATACTTTTGAATGTGCACCTCTAAATATTTTGAAAGCTCCTCTTCTACTTTTTGCTTTTCCGCAAAGGTGATCTCTCCGTCTTTTTTCTCTATCTCAAAATAAAAAAGACAAGACTTTTTCTTCTCGATACCAATTTTCATAAAAGTATCTTCTGAAACAATTGCTCCACGAATAAACTTCCGTACCGCTTTTACCAAGTGCTCTTTTTCAAGGCGCTCATTGGCGGAAAGGTAAGAAAGAGCCATTACAACCTGCAATGCCTTTTTCCTCCCAAACAACTCCTCCACAAACATATGCTTTGCGCGAACAAAGATCTGTCGAGCAGCACCTGTCTTTTGTTCCATTTTTTTTGTATACCCATACAAACTCAAAATCGCGGAAGATAAATCTTTCACCGACCGATCCTTCAAAAAACCATGAGTGGTTTGACTCATAAATTCATTCATCAAAGGTAAAATATCATAATCAAATCGGTCTGGGAATCGATGGATATAGCGCATGATATGCTCTTGCACATAAGAGTTTTTCCCATCTAACGATCCCCCTTTCATCTCCATCACCATTCGAGCATAAAAAGAGGAGCGCAGCCCTAGCCTTAACTGAGCAGCAAACCCTTGCACAAAAGAATAATGTTCTGTTTTTTGCTTTTTCTCTTTTGCACAAATAACCGTTTCGGTAACCAAATATTTTTTCGTATCTAGCTCAAAAAAACGAAAAGGTAAGGAGCAAAAACTCTCCACTTCTAAATCAGAAATAACACCAATTTCAGCATACACATACTCATGAACAAATTTCGCTGAAGAGGGATCAAACTCTGATATTGTTTGTAAAACAAAAACCCCTTGCTCTTCATGCACAAAACCTACCTTTGGCAAAGATGTGGGTGCTTCCTTTATCCCATTTTGATTCTCCCCAGCAAATAATGAATCTACCACCCTTTTTGCTATCGAGTGCTTTAAATCACTATCCTTGCTCGGCTCTACTAGATCAAACATATCTCTTGTCATACTAAAGATTGCCCTCCTTTCAGAGCCTCCTCTTCATATTGCTTTTCTGCACTCTTTTTTCGCACCTTATTACAAAATACCAAACTCCCTTTTTCTTCTCTCCATTTTTTTACAAAAGAGCGCACATGCATCACTAAGTTATTCTTTCTTGCAAGCTCAACAGACCTTGGATGAAGGACCGCTCTCCCCCCTTCCCCAATAACATCAAGAGCACGCTCATAGGTAAGAGCTTCGCATAAATTTGCATCTTTACATTTTTTTGGGTCTTTTGAAAATACGCCGCGCACATCTTTATAAAACACAACTTTTTCAGCATCTAAAGCCACTGCAAGAGCTACGGCAGAGGTATCAGATCCACCTCTTCCCAAAGTAGTAACCTCTTTTTCTAAAGAAACCCCTTGAAATCCAGCAATAATAGGAATTTTTCCTTTATCCAACAACTCCACTAAGCGAATAGGACGAACATCCACAATACGCGCATCAAGGTGTTCATTCGTTGTAATAATTCCTGCTTGAGATCCTGTTAAAGAAACACCATCTAAACCCTCTTTTTGCAAAAGCATTGCAAGCAATGACATTGAAACCCTTTCCCCCACAGATAATAGCATATCTTTTTCTCGAGAAGGTGCGCTGCCATCAATAGAGGCTGCGAGCGAATCTAAATAATCTGTCATACCAGCAATAGCACTTACAACTACGCAAATTCGATGGTATTTTTTACTTTGCTCTTTAATAATAGAAACAACATTTTCAAAATGCTCAATATCCTTCAAAGAAGCGCCGCCAAATTTTAGAACCAATGTTTTTCTCATTTGCCTTCCAAGAACAGTGTAAGAGCCATCATAACAGGTTTACCTATTTAAGCAAATGCCTAGACTACGGACTATCTTGATCATTATTAGTGTAACGTTTAACGACAAAAACGACTCCTTGAATAGCAAGTGTCAACAGACCAAGGATCAGAACTAAACGAGAAGCGTAAGGCAAAACAGTAATCGCTTTATTGGAAACCCAGGATTTTCCTTTCACCACGCTAGAAATCCCAACCAATGCAGGAATCACCAAAGCTACCATCGACGAAAAAATAATCATAGCAGTTTTTTGAGCACGATCTTTTGGAATCAACTTATTTCGAGAGAGCCACACGATGGTAAATATAGTCGCCCCTGCCAACAAACCAATTGGCAGCTCCGTACGCATAGTAGTTTTTTCTGCGTTTATATCAAAAAAACCTTGGACCCCGGAAGCAATACTCATTCAAAAAAACCTTTTTAATTGGGGTAAGTATAGGATAAAAAGAATTTTGGCGTCAACCATCTTAATTGTTTTTTTAAGAAGCGCCTATCTCTCTTATACTTAAGCGCAAAAAACACAATAACCCTCTAAAGCATCAAAAATTATGTTTATAACGACCCCTCTCCTTTTAATTTGCACTTATTCGATAAAAATGTTATTCTCTTTGGCAAGTCTAAAAACTAGGAGAAATAACTAACATGTCAAATCAACAAACAACCGAATGGTTAGAAGATGAAAGCAAAATCATCATCAAAGAAAACTATTCTGAAAATGAAATGGAAGAATTCAAAAATCTTCTTACCAAGAAAGAGTCAGGTAAAGAAGCTGGATCCGTAGCAAGATGCACCCCAGGGGAACTCTTAAAAGGTACCATCGTAGAAGTGACAAAAGGATTTGTAGTAGTAGATGTAGGATTGAAATCAGAAGGACTTATCCCAGTTTCAGAGTTTGCTACCGGTGAGATTGAACTTGGCAATGAAGTAGAAGTTTTACTTGATGCTGCAGAAAGTTCCAATGGACAAATTATTCTTTCCCGTGAAAAAGCAAGAAAGCTTCGTCGTTGGGAATATATCCAAAACAACTTCGAAGAAGGTTCTATCATCGAAGGTCTAATCACCAGAAAAGTAAAAGGTGGCTTGATCGTAGATATCGGTGGAATGGATGCATTCTTACCAGGATCTCAAATCGACAACAAACGAATCAAATCTCTTGATGAATACATTGGTAAATCTTTCGAACTAAAAATTCTAAAAATCAATTTAGAAAGAAAAAATATCGTTGTTTCTAGAAGAGAAATCTTAGAAGACGAAAGAGTATGTAAAAAAACAGAACTTCTTGAGCACATCAATGTTGGTGACCTATGCAAAGGTATGGTAAAAAATATCACTGACTTTGGAGTATTCCTAGACCTAAACGGAATCGATGGACTACTTCATATCACTGATATGACTTGGAAGCGCATCAAACACCCTTCTGAACTAGTAGAAATTGGTGATGAGCTAGAAGTAAAAATCTTGAGCATCGACGAAGAAAAAGGTCGCGTAGCTCTTGGACTGAAGCAAAAAGAAGATAATCCTTGGGATGCTATTGAGCAAAAATTCCCACCAGGAACTCATGTAAAAGGAACTATCGTAAACTTAGTTGCTTACGGTGCATTTATCGAGATTGAACCAGGTATTGAAGGTTTAATCCACGTATCTGAAATGTCTTGGGTGAAAAACATCACTGATCCATCTCAAATCGTGAATAAAGGCGACGAAGTAGAAGCTATTGTTCTATCTATCCAAAAAGATGAGGGTAAAATCTCTCTTGGGCTAAAGCAACTTGAGCAAAACCCATGGGAAGATGTAGAAGGAAGATACCCTGTAGGAAAACAAGTTTCTGTCGAAATCAGAAACCTGACTAACTATGGAGCATTTGTTGAGCTTGAGCCTGGTGTAGATGGACTTATCCACATTTCTGACTTAAGCTGGATCAAAAAAGTTTCTCACCCATCAGAAATCTTGAAAAAAGGTGACCAAGTAGATGCTATTATTCTATCTGTAGACAAAGAAAGTAAGAAAATCACACTTGGTGTAAAACAACTAACTTCTAATCCTTGGGATGACATTGAAAAGACCATCACCATCGGTGACACTGTTTCTGGTGTAGTAACTAAAATTACTGCATTTGGAGCATTTGTAGAGCTTGACAATGGAATTGAAGGATTAGTTCATGTAACCGAACTTTCAGATCAGTCTTTTGCAAAAGTAGAAGATATCGTTTCTGTAGGAAGTAAAGTAAATGCAAAAGTTCTAAAAATAGACAGAGAGCACAAAAGAATCTCTCTATCTATCAAAGAGCATCTTGTAGAAACCAACAACCGTGATGCAGACGATATTATTATTGGTGGATCAGAAGAGGAAGAAGAGGAAAAAAGCTAAATTTTAGCTTTAACCAAAGTAAGGCTCTACCAATAATTATTGGTAGAGCTTTTATAGTAAATATATTTTGTGTTTACTATAAATATAATTAAAATGTTAACCTATTAAATACGCAAATGATTTAATAGCTATCGAGGTATAAAAATGAATAAAGATCTAATCGAAATGTTTTAATATCTAGAGCGTGAAAAAAACATCGAAAGAGATGTGGTTGTTCAGGCTATTGAAGAAGCACTTGTTACTGCCGCCAAAAAAGCTGGCCGCGGTCTCACCAATATTTCTGTCACCGTCAATAAAAAAACTGGTGATATCTTAGCTATGACGGAAAAAGAGATTGTAGAAAAAGTAGAGTACCCTGCCGAGGAGATCTCCTTGGAAGAAGCTCGTGAAATTGATCCTGATTGTTTAGAAGGACAATGGTTAGAAATTGAAATTGACCCAAAAGAATTTGGACGTATTGCAGCAAACGTAGCAAGACAAATGATCTCCCAAAAAATTCGTGGTGCAGAAAAGCAAGTGATCCATGAAGAGTATCGCCACCGTATTGGAGAGCTCATTTCAGGAACTGTTCGCCGCGTAACTAAAGGCCACACCCTTATCATTGATCTTGGAAAAATTGAAGCTATCTTACCAGGTCGCTTCTATCCAAAAGATGAAAAATACCACATTGAAGATCGTATTTTAACCATCCTTTATGATGTACAAGAAACAGAAAATGGTGGAGCAGAGGTAGTTCTTTCCAGAAGCCATCCAGATTTTGTTGCTGCTCTCTTTACTTCTGAAGTTCCAGAAATTGGGGAAGGTGTAATTGAAATTAAAAAAGTAGTAAGGGATGCAGGCTATCGTACTAAAATGGCCGTTATCTCAAACAACGACAAAGTTGATCCAGTGGGTGCTTGCGTAGGAATGCGTGGAGCTCGTGTGAAAAACATCATACGTGAAGTAGGTGGAGAAAAAATTGATATCCTCCCTTACTCAGAAGATCCATTCATCCTTTTAAAAAATGCCCTCTCCCCTTGCGAAATTAAGCAAGCAGAGTATTTTGAAGAAGAAGGAAGAATTGTTTTGGTAGTGAATGATGAGGACTATCCAATCGTACTTGGAAAACACGGTAGCAATGCAAGGCTTACAGGCGAGCTTGTTGGAATGAAAATTGATTTCCATAAAAAATCTGAGTACCAAAAACAAATGATTCTTGAGAGAAAACAACTATCTCTACTAGACAATGCACTTCTTGATGAAAAAGTAACTTCATTAGAAGGAATCAACACTCTTGTATTAGATAACGTGCTCTCTTCAGGTTTTGATACTTCCAGAAAAATCTTAGAGACCACTCCTTTAGATCTATCTACTAAGTCTGATATTAGCTTAGAAATGGCAGATAACATCTTAGAAGAAGTAAGAAAATCCATTATTAAGGAAACGCAAGGAATATAAACATTGGCTAAAAACTTCAATTTAAAAGTAAAAAACTCCCAGCTCGCAGCTGTACTCAAGCAAAAAGAGCTCAAGGGCTCGAAAAAAGCTACGACGAAGGCAAAAGCAGCAGAGAAAAAAGCAGATGCTGCTGTAAAAGAAGTAGAGGGAGAGCCAAAAAAAGTGGTTCGTAAAGCAAAGGCGGGCCCATCTGTCATCGCGCCAAAAGAGGAACTTACTCCTGAGGTAAAAGAAGAGCTCATACATACAGAGCTTGCTGATGATACCCCTGCGCCAGCTGCAACTGAAGATGTTGCAGAAGAATCTGTTGCCGAAGCAAAAGAAGAGCT
>JAHZKV010000095.1 GCA_022600215.1 bacterium | reverse complement strand
TATACTGGCACAGTTGAGGAATTCTATGGTGATTTAGGACTGCTTTTTGGTGCTATGACAAGAAGTGTATATGGTCCGAGCTTGCGGTTATTTCTTTCACCTGGTGTAGCTCTAGCAATACAAGAGGTTTCTAGTTCTGATATCGAGGCTTGGAGATATGATAAAGACCTTGCTAATAATGAATCTCTTTTAAGAAGGGTAGGAAAAAAGCTTTTCCCCAGTGATAGCTTTGAACATCCAGCATTAGTTGGCGCTGATTTTGAGGAAGTAGAAAATTTATTGGGCATTGCTGCAAATGTATTAGAATTATGCAGCTCTATGAGTAGATTTTATCCTACTATTCATGCAGAATTTTCATGGGATAGCTTTAGAGATAGAGATTATTTTGTCCAAAAGCTTTATGGGGAAGAGCCTCAGGGGCAAGTAGTTGCTGATAGATTGTCTTTACAATGTGCAGTAAAGAATGGGAATGTGTCTCAAAAAATAGAGTGGCTAAAAGCATGGTTAAAAAGGGCGCCTACGGAGCAAGTAGAATCCTTTTTACAATTTGTTTCTGGGGATAGGACCATAAAAGCAGATGTTTATGAAGTACATCCAGTTACGAGAAAATATACAAAAAATCAGCCAATTGCAGCTAGAACTTGTCATCATGTTATTTTATTGCCAGTAGAAGATGTCGAAGGTTGGGATGATACAGAGGAAGGGTTTATAGGCTATGTAGAGAGTGTAATTGCCATATTACCAGATGATGCTTCCGAAGAAACATTTGAATTAGAGTAGATCTAGTGCCTTTTTGTTTTCCCAATACTCTTCTCCATAAGAATAGAGGAGTTGAGCTCCTTTTTTGATACCTCTTGGCCCTGCTGTAAAAAAGATTTTTGGGCCATCTTCTGTGTAGTATTCCCACACCGTTACATTATTGGATGGTGTTCCCAAATCACTATGATTCATGAAGCGTGCCCAATTACCTTTTTTCATTGCATCAATAGAATAAGGCTCAAAATGCTCAAAAGAGAAAGTGCTATCATGTTCTACTTTGAGGTTTTTTGTTGGAATGATTTCCCCAACATAGTGGCAAAGGACAGAATAGGGAGCAATGTCTTCTTTAGCAAAGATTCCATGTCCGAGCTGTTTTGAAATGTATTTTAAGGATACTCTGCTGCAGTAATGAAGATCGTTTCCATCGCGAGCAAGCCTTCTAAAATAGGCATCAAATTGTTTCTTTCGTGTCTTTGAAAGGGTGGGCTTGTATTTCTTATAAAAAGCCTTATATTTTTTGTGGAAGTCCTCAATATAGCTTTTTCGGATGGACTCTTCTTCTATATACTTTACAGGAGGAGTGATATTAAATCTTTCTTTAAAATTCATTTTTATTATTAAGGTTAATTAATCATAATTTAATTATATCATTTAGCGGGAATATCACGGAACTAAAATATTTCTTATGATGTTAGCAAGAGAACTAGGCGCTTCCATATGGATGGCATGGCTCTTAGCATTGAGAAAGTAGAGGTTTTGGTAGTCTTTGAGGGGAGCAGCTTTCTTGTCTCCTTCTCGATAGATGAAGTGAAGAGGAAGCTTTTTACGACAAATAATTTTTTTAAAATCAGGAGAAGAGAGCGTAGAGTAATCCTGGAGTACCTTGATGAGGTGTAAAGGATTTTGAGAGTACCTCTTACTTGGAGGGGTGAAGGTATCGAATAAAGGAGCGTTATACCAATCATCAACAAACGTCTTTAATGGATTACTTTTCAAAGAGTCAACCCAGCTACTTTCTTGAAGAGCTCGCTTTTCTCTATCCTCTATTTCAAGGGTGGTGGAAAGGCAGGTAAGAGATAAAAAAGGGGCATTATAATAAAGAAGAGCTTCTAAAGCGAGCCTTGCTCCCATGGAGTAGGCAACCACATGGCAAGGTGGAAGTCCCGCGAGTTTTTTAAGAAAGATTTCTTTTCTTACAAAGGGCTCTCCAGCGTGTCCAGGAAGGGCTATAGCCTCTACTTCAAAAGCTTTTGCATATGGATCAAAGTCAGATGGAGCACCTAAAAATCCGTGGAGGCATAGGATTTTGGGTTTGTGGTGGGTTTTCTTTTCGGTAAAGTGAAGTATGAGCCTCTCTCTTTTTTGATATGTTTATTAATTTGTTTTTTCAAGTGGTGCTCTAGTTCTTGGTGCACTTGGAGGTTGTCTTCTTTGGAGGATGGAATCTCGATGATACCGTGAGAGCCTTCTTCAAGTAAGTGATCGAGCATTTTTGTGTAGTCTTGGGCTGCTTCGGCCTTCCAATAAGGAATTCCAAAAGAGGTAGCAATAGCGCCAATATCTAAAGTAGTAGGAGGTGAGATGAGGGTATCTACTAAATTCTTTTCATTGCTATATGGCAAGAAGTGAAAAATGCCTCCTCCATTATTGTTGATGACGATGATGATCAATGGAATATTTCTGGCTTTCATCAGATGAATAGCGGTTGCGTCATGCAAAAAGGTACAATCTCCAACAACAGCAACAACAGGTGCTCCTTCTGCTTCACAAATACCAAGTGCGGTAGAAATATTTCCATCAATCCCTGAAACGCCTCGATTGCCATACATTTTTTTGCTAATTTTTTTGGGGAAATAAAGGCTGTCAGCATAACGAATAGGGAGGCTATTTCCAATAAAGAGGGAGAAGGAAGAGCTTTTTTCTAGCGTAAGCATATTGGTGATACATTGCGGCTCATAAATTTGATCTTGGTCGGCAAAGAATTCTTCCACACTCTCCATCACCGTTAAAGAGAAACTTTTCCACAAGGAAAGGTAGGACGTAGGTTTTTTGGCAGGGAGTACTTCATGGAGTGCTTTTGCGAAGGAGGCAGGATCTGTTTCGATACACGTATCCATTTCTAGTGTTGGATCAATGCGTCTTTTTTTCCCAGTAACTAAAAGCTGGCGAGTTTTTTTCAATGATTTTGCCCAAACAAGCACCCTTTTGGAGACCATTTGCTCCCCAAGAAATAAGATCACATCTGGTTTTAAGTTATCTAAATGACCGGCATGGTGAATGATTTGATTATAGTGGGTAATTTGAGTTGGGGATGGCCCAAATTCACGAATACCAGAAAGGGGATCAGCAAGAATAGGAAAGCTTGTTTTTTCGGAAAGGGTCAAAATTTCTTCCAAATCTTTGGAGGTAGTGAGCCCTCCCACAATAATGAGTCCTTTTTCGTAACTGGAAAGGATATCGCTTACATATTCAAGGGAGATGGGAGATGGAAGAGAGTAGGTTGGTAGGTATTCTGTCTGTGGGGGGTATGTTTTTTTTATCTCCTCTTCTATCGCAAGAAGTGGCTCGCGAAAAGGGATATTGATATGAACAGGGAGGGAGTCATTTTTTGCCTTTGCATAGAGATGGGAGATGGCAGAGGTAATCGCTCTTGTATCAAAAGAGTGTGGAGTTGCTGGAAGGGTGATACTCTTTGCTACAAATTCTCCAAAGAGATTTTGTTGATTGCAAGTTTGATTCATGCCGCGGTCATTATCTTCAAACGGGCGATCACAGGTTATGACAATCAAAGGAGTGCCATTCATGTAACTTTCCATCACCGAAGGAAGTAAGTTAGAAGCAGCAGAACCTGTAGTGGTAATTACGCATACAGGAGTGAGGGTTTGTTTGGCGACACCAAGAGCAAAAAAACCTAGTGATCTTTCATCATAGTGAAGGATAGCTTTTGCAGAGGAGTGTTTTTGAAGGGCATAAGCAAGAGGAGCGCTTCTACTTCCGCTTCCTAGGCAAAATGTTCGTACTCCTAACTTATAGAGCAAGGAGATAATCATATCGGCATATTCATTATTAGTATGTAGGGACTGTTTCAAACAAAGCCTCCTCAATGGTGTGGAATTTATTTTCAATTTCTTCTAATTCTTTGATAGGGTCAGATTCTTTTATGACTCCTGCTCCAGCATACAAGTGTAGCATAGATCCTTGTTGCCTGCCACAGCGAAGGGCAACTTTAATCTTTGCCTTTTCTGGGGATATCCAACCAAGAGGTCCAGCATAAAATTCTCTATTAAAGCTTTCCTCTTCTGCTAGGAAAGAGGTAGCTAATGCTTTTGGATATCCAGCAGTTGCAGGTGTTGGGTGCAGCAGATGGATAATATCGTGATCGGTGATATTTTCGTGGAGTGTGGCAGAAATGGTTTTGTGGATATGACAAAGGTGATGGGCTTTTTTTATAGAAGCATCAGAGACCTTGACATTACTAGAAATGCCCGTAAGTGCTTCTTGTATCATTTTAGTAACAAAGTTATGCTCTTTGATATTCTTGCTTGTGTATAGATCGGCTTTATTTTTGTATAAAGTGGTGCCAGCAATAGCATCGCTAATAATTTCTCTTCCTACTCTTGTGTATAGGTTTTCTGGAGTAGCGCCAAAAAAGCCCATCTCTTCCTTTTCAAAATAGGCAAAAAGGCTCTTCTTTTCAAAAGTGTGGAAAAGTGTAGAAAGGATTTCAAGAGGGGAAAAAGGTTTTTGTAGCGTGTGGGTTTTTCTTCTTGCTAAGACTACCTTTTCTAAGGGGAGTATTTTTTGGAAATTTTCAAAGGCTTTAGAAAAGTCTAGCTCATTTGGTATAAAAGAGGTTGTAAGGATAGTGTTTTCTAGATGTATTTTAGGCAGATCTTTTAATGGAAAGTAGTGCTTTGGTTGGAAGAAAACAGTTTTTTCCTTATGAAAGGTGGAGGCATAAAAATAGGGGATACCTTCGACTTCTTCTTCCGCTTTGCCAAGTCCACAAAAGCCATCACAAATAACGATTGGGAAAATTGGTTCCTCAAATGGATTATGCATCTCCTTTTTCTCCTGCATAGATAGTTACCATACCAAAGGTAAGGGGGGAGAATGAGGTGTTTGTAAAAGAAGCTTTTTTCATGAGCGTGTCAAAATCCTCTCCATAAGGAAAATCTTGGATGGTTTCATTAAGGTAAGTATATGCATAAGAATGCTTTGAAATCAAGTTTCCAATGATGGGGAGGATATTTTTAAGGTAGAATAGGGCCAATTTTTTAGCAAACCAACTCTTTGGCAAAGAGAACTCTAAAATAAGGAGTTTGCCTCCTTTTTTTAATACGCGGTATGCCTCTTCTAATGCTATCTCCACTTTTTCCATGTTTCGTATGCCAAAAGAAAGGGTGATTGCATCATAGCTCTCACGAGAAAATGGTAAATCAAGTGCAGATACATTGTATAGACCTTTTACTTGCTCTATCTCTTTTATTTTTTCCCTTCCAATATTAAGGAGCTTTTCCGATATATCTATCCCTGTAAAGGTTGCACTTGGTCTTTTTTTGACGTTTGCAAGAATCTGCTCACAACTTCCGCATGCAACATCTAGCACGTTTGCCCCTTTTTTCTCCGGTAAGCGCTTTGCTAATTTCTTTCTCCAGCGTTTATCTAAGCCGAAGGAAAGAAGGGAATTTATGGAGTCATATTTTTCTGCTATTTCATTGAAGATCTTTGCAACGGAAAACGTTTTTTTTGTTAAAGAATTTTTCATAGCTTCTAAAATAAGGAATTTGACTCTTTACAGCAATAGATTTTTTACATTATGATGTATTAAAATTTTAACTTAACTATGGATTAGGAGGGGAAATGGCTGCATCAGCACGCATGCAACAAGCACCTGTACAACGTAATATTATTCAAAGAACAGCAGGTTTTGAAAGATTAGCTATCAATCCTTATATTTTTGGAGTTGCTATCAAATATATAGCATATTTGGCTCTTGCGGTTTTTACCGTTCTGCATATAGTCGGTCTAGTGGACCTTCGTAATCCAAAAAATAGTGCGAGCTTATTTGTATGCATCATAGCAATAACATATATTGGATTTTGGGGAACCCTCCATTTAGAAGGGACTATTAAAAAGATAACAGGTTTCTTTCTCCAAGGATCTACTTAGCAATTTCCCAAATTAGACTATAGGCATTCTCTTTGTTGGCATTTGTGAAGGTTGCTGATGCCCCAAATTTTTGCGTGTTACTAACGATCATAAAGAGGTTTGCCTTGGTCTGGATATAGTATTGGTTATCCCCAGGAACCTCTATCCCTGCATCATTTGTATAACTTGCTGTTTTTCCAACATTGTTTTCCAGTTGTAAGACCCAAAGAGGGGAGAGCTGTAATTGCGCCTTATTCACAAAACAATATCTTGCATTGGAAAGAGGTGTCTCTTGTAGATCAGCAATAGTGCGGAAATAATCTACAATAAAGCTTTCGTGGTTATTTTTTCTCCACCAAAATCTACCTCTACTTCTAAATTCACTAGATACAGCAAAGTAGTCATTGATCGTCCATCCAAATCGAACATGCGTAAAGTCATAGGTGTTTTTTTGGAAGTTCCATCCAAACTTTACTCCAAATTCCATTCTCGGATAATGCCATAAGAATTCTAAGTCACCTTTGGAAATCCCTCCAGTAAACGCTTTAGAACCAATAAATGTCATACCGCGTGCATTGATCGCAAATGTGGGAGTATCCACAGGGAAGCGATGAAAATAGATTTCATTTTTCAATCCATAGATAATTTGATTATATGCCGCATATCCATCCTTTCTGCTAAAGACGAAGTGATTGCTGTTATCAGAAGTTGGGGGTGTGTATCCATTGTATTGTATATATGGTTTTATGTAGTGATCAAATGAATCAAATTCTCCCACCACTTCTTTGGTGATGTCCCCACCATAGGTTCCAGCAGCAAGATAAGGGGTATCGCCATTTTGGTTGTTTGAGTAAAAGATACCATCAAATCCAACGCGAGGAGTAATAGTAACTCCAAACACATTGAATGGGCGGTATATATTATAGATAGTGCTTATTCTTCCTGCATTAAAATCAGGTACAGCATCGCGAAGCTCTTCCGCATATAGGTAGTTGAGGTATGCAGTATTGTATGTTTGCTCCATATAGATTTTGGTACCAAAAAGTTCAATTGGCTGCACTGCTATATTAAAACTTGGCAATTCTTGTTTGAAGCCACGATACTTATTGAGTCTTGGCTTTGCATACAAGGATACAAACGCAGGGTCTGAGCGATATTTTACATAGGCTTCGTTATTTTCAAGAGTTTTTAGAACCCAGTTGTGCTTTGGTTTAAAGTTTTTACGGATAAATCGGTCAGAGAGGTAGTCCCACTGCACTTTTGTCTCTACCCTTTCATCCTCTGTTTCTCCTTTATATAGACCTTGCAGGCGATAACGAAGGGCCACTAAATAAGGATTAATATCAAGTGGTACGATAGAGTAGGTCACAAAGTTTCTTGTTTGGAAGCTGAATTTCTTATTATCCGATTTGTAGTCGAGGTCGAAAGCTCCGCCAAGACCGTCATACCATTTTATCCCTCTATTGATTCTTCTCACTTTGTCATCAAAAGTTAAGAAACGGTATTCTAATCTTGCATATGCCTGAAGATTTTGGTTGTCGTACATTTTGAACCGACCATAAATCGCAGGCATTTGGTTATTTTCTACACCAATTCCGTAATCAATGGTTGGAGGCTCTTCGTATTTTGGGTTCAAAGTAGTACCGTATGAGGGCAGCCACATAAATGGTACACCATTAAATCTTCCTACCACTGTTTTAGTGGAGGCATTTGTCTTGCTATCAATCGTTACAAGAGGCGATGTAAGTTCGATGGTAGCTTGCTTTTGTGGATCGGCAGTAATAAAGGCGTCTTTGATTTCAAGGGAACCATCTTCAAATATTTGCAGTTCTTTACCACCTGTAAGCATAATACCTGTGGTAGCAACAGCATTGATAACGGTGCCTCGTTTTTCTTTAAAATTATAGGTAATACTATCCCCAATCATGAAGTAGTCGGAGTAGGAGATGAGGAGGTTTCCAGAAGCAGTGACTACTTTTTCTCCATCTTCTTCATGGTAGTCAAAATTTTTTGCATAAATAGTAATGTCATCTGTTTTAAGCTTGCCGCCCTTTGCGCAGGTGGCAGATCTTTTTGTAATAGTAGGTTCATTTAGTTTTAGTTCTATATCGTCAGATACAGCAAAAATCCCAGTAAGGGCAATAAGGGTATAGTAAAATTTTCTCATAGCAGCGATTATAAATGATCACTGAATTGTTTTCAAAAGAACTCCTGCTAAAGGGATTTGATTTTTTTCATGACCCTCAATCATAGCATTAATAATGCAGTCTAGACCTGCAGTTTCTCGCAACATAGCAACACTTAAAAAAGCTTGAACAAGGAGGTGACTTTTTTCTTCAAGTGTCAAATCAAAGCCAGGAAGGGAGAAATTCCCTTCTTTTTTGTTAGAATTTTTTTGAGAAAAAGCAATCATTTGGTTTTTACCAAATTCTTTGAGCCAGGAAAATATTGCCTCTTGGTGGACTTTTTCATGGGTACTTCTCCACAAGGATAAATGGCAAGATGTTCGGATAAATGGAGCACCAGGTAAACAGGCTTTTTCTTTTAAATATATCTTAGCGTCTTCATCACCATAATTTTCTAAGACGCCAATTGCAACAGGAATCATAAGGTTATATCTACTTTGGAAAATTCGATCAATAGCCTGCATAGCGCGATGTCTTGGTAAATCGATACATCTAGTTAGCAAATGGCTTTGAATTTGGGAGGTAACTCCCTTTACACTTTCTACCACTCTTTTATCCAAGCTGCTGGTTGCAACAAGGTGTAACGAGGAAAAGCATCTTCCTGGGGAATAGGATGCTTCTAAGCAGTAGGCGTCGGTATTTAGAGTAATTAAATCATTGATAACAGGCAGACATAGTGGGTCTTTGAGTTCAAGTAGCGCAAGGGCTGCAGGGATTCTTTTTGCGTTGTCTTCGCTGTAATAAATTTCATGGAGTAGTGTTTTTGTCCCTTCGATTTTTGGAAGAAGAGAGATAGCGAAGGGGTTGCCTTGCTTGGCAAGAGCAATAATATTTTTCCCTGCCTCTTTTTCTCCTAATTGATAAAGAGCAAAGCTTGCGGCAAGAGACACTTCGTCGGCTTTACTGGAGGAGAGCTTTTGTAGTCGATCCTTAGACAGGTTGTCTTTAAAATGGCCAAGAGAAAATGCGGCGCCTTCTTGTAAGATAGCGGAGGTGTTAGTTAGGCAGGAGCGAAGGTTTGGAATAAGCTCTTCAATATGGTGGTTTTTTGCTGCTAAAATTGCAGCTAGAGAGAGATTTAGATCTCTATCACACATCATCTGCTTGAGGGTAGATAAAGCATATTTTGTGCGAGCCATAGCAAAAAAATCTACAAATACAGGATGGTAGTTTTTGTGTACCATGTTCATAAGGGCTTCTACTTGTCCAAGCGCTTTGCTTTGGCGCTTTTGCACTAAGATGGAGAGCGCCTCTAAGCGGAGCATGATAAAATTTGAGGTGAGAAAGGATTCGATCAAATTATCAGCTTTTGCAGTATTTTGGTTTTTTAAAAGGGAAAGGGTTTTAGCTTGCACTGGGAAGTAACTGCTTTTCACCATCCTTCCAAGAAGATGGGAAAGACTTGTTTCTCCAGCAATCTCTAAAGCAATGAGGGATAAAATAGCATCTTCTTGAGAGCCTTTAGCTATTCCATTTTCGATGATGACTAGAGCCATTTCTCTAAGGAGAGGGAAGTCATGAGCGCCAATTTCTTTTTGATATTCTTGGTATTTTTGTAGAGCACCTTTT
>JAHZKV010000094.1 GCA_022600215.1 bacterium | reverse complement strand
ATTATAAACGAGACGGGGTGTTTTTTTTGTTTACCATCGCCATATGGCTTTACAATATCTAGAAAAGGATGTCTTCTTTGTGGAGAAGCTTGTTTCTATCTATCAGATGGATAAGGAAAAAAGAGACCCTGTAAAGGTTCATGAAACATTTGTAGAAGATCTTTTCTCTTCCTTGCGATTATTAGAAGAAGAGACAAGGTTTTATGGGCAACTTTGTAGTGATATTGCTTTTGATCAATTATATTTGGGTGTATTGCAGCGAAAAGATTTTTTGCAGGGAAGGCAAAATCAACTCTCTTGGACGAAAAAAGAAGAAAGTGATCGCATTATTTGGCAACTTGATCGAGCAGTAGAAATGAATGCATATGATTTGCATGCCTTTGTTAGTGCGATGGAAGGCGATGATTATAAACTAGAGGAAAATGGGGGGGAGCGTCCTTATCTATATTTTTCTAATGTGGAGGTTTCGCCATATTTTGAAGGGGCTTTTGATACTTATAGAGTAAATTTTAAAATAATACAAAAGAGGAATAAGTGAAGAAGAGGACATTTTGTTTAGCTGCAGCTCTCCTGCTAGGATTGGTAAGCTCTTGTCAAAGATATACAAAAAAGGAGCTAGTACATCTGCAAATTGTAGATCGAAATGGATATACCAAGACCATTAGTGACGTAAAAGATAGAAAAAAATATGAGAAGGGAAATATAAAAGCTCCCTCTCACCACCAAAAAGTGGTTCGTATATACGATAGGGAAGATCGTGGCGTCATCACTTTGTATCATGATAATGGTTTATTGTGGCAGTACTTAGAAACAAAAATGAATAGAGCTCATGGGGTGTTTGAGGAATATTATCCATCAGGGGCTTTAAAAATCTCTGCTTTTATTTCAGAAGGAATAGCGGATGTTACGGATGCGGCCAAGACCTCTTGGGTGTTTGATGGGGAGTCAAAGGTCTTTGATGAAGAAGGAAATACCATAGCTGTGATCCCTTATAAAGGTGGAAAAGAGCAGGGCGTGGCTCATTATTTCTATAGTAATGGGGAGCTAAAGAAAGTAGTTCCTTATGTCAAAGGGAAGATTCATGGCGTGGAGAAAGGGTATAGCAATAAGGGGGAGCTCTTGCTTGTGGCACATTATAAGGATGGCGAGCAAGATGGGGAGAGCTTTTTCAAAGGAAGTGATAAGGAAGGAGCATACGAAGAGGTCTTTATAAATGGACGTTTGGTTTATGGTGAATATAAAGACATGGATGGCTCTTTATTTTCGAAAATTGAAAATAGTAATGGTCTTCGACCAGAGTTTGTAGGGGGAAGCCTTTTTTCTACGAAGGAGTATCAAGATGGTAAAATAGAGGGTAAAGTAACCCTTTTTGCGCCTAATCGTACCATCCTTTCTACCTATTATTTAGCCCATGATAAAAAAGATGGGGAAGAGATATTATATTATCCATCTAATCAAGGAGCGGAGCTTCGAAAGAAATTATTGGTAACATGGAAAGAGGGAGTGATTCACGGGAAGGTTTCTACTTGGTATCCAAATGGGATACAAGAAAGTGAGAGAGAGATGTGTGACCATAAAAAAGAGGGGGCTTCCCTTTGTTGGTATGAAGATAGCTCGTTGATGATGATAGAGGAGTATGCACAAGATAAGCTTGTAAATGGAAAATATCTGCGCAAGGGCGATGTCTCTCCTATCTCTCGTGTAATTGATGGAATGGGAACGGCCCATATTTATGATAAAAATGGAATCTTATTACGAAAAGTCTCCTATTATAATGGGAGCCCAGCAGAGTAGATGAAAAAAAAGGTAAGGGATTTTTATCGTGATAGGCGCGCCTTGCTTTCTTCTGACCGAAGGGAAGAGGCTGCCGAAGTTGCTTGCAAGGAGTTACTGCGTTTATCTGCCGGTTATGATCATATCCTTTCATACTACTCCCTCCCTGATGAGGTAGATACTTATTCTTTTAATGATATTCTTTCTAAACAACATCGTTTATCATTGCCAAAAATAGAGGGGGAATCCCTTGTCCCATATGAAGTTAACAGTATGGAAAAAGAGTTGAAAACTTTTTCTCACCAGTTTTTGGAGCCTGTGGATAGTTGTTCTAGGAATAATAGTATTAACTTTGTGGTGGTTCCTGGTATTGCTTTTGATCGCAAAGGAGGAAGGATTGGTTTTGGGAAGGGATATTATGATCGATTTTTAGAGGGAAAAAAGGTTAAAGTGGTAGGATTATTATTTAAGGAGCAGTTTTCAGATGAGCTTTTACCGATAGAAGCTCATGATGTGTGTATGGAGGAACTATGTATCGTTTAATTGGGTGTTTGCTTGCTGCAATCCCTTTATTTTCCCAAGAAATTCACTTCTCCTATTATGATAGGGGTTTTTATGAGGAGAAAGAGATCCATTTGGATAAGATCCAGACAAAATGGGAGAGAGAGGATATTGAGTCTGCATATATGCTTACCCTTTGCTATCCTATCAACCCCTCTTCTATTCTTTCTTTATATGGAGGGACTTCCCTTGCTCGCTATGATGTGGTGGGTGATGAGATGTATGCGTATACTACTTATTTATCTGCACGGCTCTCCCCTTTATCTTTGCTGACAGTTACTCCCTTTGTGGAGCTTAGCCTTGGTGGCCCTACCTATTTGTCTAAAAAGGAGCTAGGGGAGATTGATTTTCGAGCAAATATTGTGTATCAGCATTTTTTAGCTGTTGGAGTGAAGGCTGCAGCGTTTGTCTTCTCTGTAAAGATGGTGAATTATAGTGAAAATTTGGGTACTGCTTTTACTAAAGAGAGCGTTTCCATGCCCTTTATTTTATCTGCGGGATGTTGCTTTTAGAGGGCATTAATCTTTTGGCCTTTCGACAAATGGCATAGGAGTTCTTCTGGAGTGTTGATGAGCAGGAAGGCTTTTCTTCCCATCGGTGGACTCTTCTTGATCGTTGGACCAACTATCGCCGCCATCATTCTCAAATGCATCCTTTGCAGGTGGTGCATTGCTTTTCTTTCGCTTGTTATCTTGCTTTTCGATATCTCCCTGACAAGCTCTTCCATCGTCTGTACAACTACCTATTCCTCTTCCTGCGTCATTTGTCCAACTTTGCCCACCATCATTGGACCAGTTATTGGCACCATAGTTGGTGGTATTGGATTTTTTTAAATTCTTTTTTGCACCCTGTTTCTTTTTCATAACACAAGATTTTGCGCCGGTAGGACATCCAAGAGCATTAACATAAGAGCCTCTAGCTACTCCTGTCCATATTCCAAATTGGTTTACATATTCGGAGTTGTTTGGAATTTCATTTTTATTGGGCTTTTTATGTTTTGGCGAGTAGTCGTATGGGCGTGCTCCCCTGCAGAGAAAGATGACGGTGAGGGGGGTGTATGGTTGGTTGGTGTTTGGATCAAAAGCTCCTTGGGAGATATCGTATATATAGGTTTGGCCAGGCTTAAGAGGGATAAGGGCCAAGTGGCGGCCTAAGTTATCGATAATTTGAGCGTTTAGTGGGTAGTTAGAGTCGTTATCTAAGAAGATGGAGACGGAAAAGAGCGGAGCGAGAAAAAGGGTACTAAAAAGTAGTGCTAGTTTTCTTTGTATGCCCATTTGAAATCTACCCTCCCTGTTTCATGTACTACAAAATTTTTTACTTTTTCTTGCTGAAGGTATAGCATGGTGGTATGGATTACAGGGATCACAGGGAGCTCTTCCATGATAATAGATTCTGCTGTTATGAAAGATTCTTTTCTACTTTCTTGTTCCATTTGCTCATAGGATTGATTGATAGCAGCGATATAGTCAGGGCTTTCCCAGCCAGTATTATTTGTTCCTACTTCTTTTGTTTTAAAAACCTCTAAGAAGTTGCTTGGGTCGTTATAGTCGCCTGTCCATGCTCCCCATGCTAAGTCATATTCTTGTCTAGCAACGCGATCAAAGAATACTTTGCTTTCAAGTACTTCTATTTCAATATTTATACCAAGTTCTTTCCTCCAGGTATCTTGTAATACGGTTGCTACTTGTCTATTCTTTTCATTTGTTCCAATAAGAAGCGTGATAGTGGGCATTTTCTTCTTGGAAATGGAGAGCTCTTTACATGCAATTTGTAAACAATCTTGAGCCTTTTCAAAATCTCCATCTTGAAAATATGGTGTATTATTTAATTCCATTGTTTTTGGAACAATACCTGTTGCTATTTCTGCTTTTCCATGAAAAATATGATCGATAATTTCTTTTCTATTTATGGAATAGGCAAGGCTTTTTCGGAAATGCTTGTTGTTAAGGGGGTATTTATTGGTGTTGGTACGCAGCCAATAGGTGCACAAGAATGGGTTGTTTTTTAAATCGCTTCTTTCTTGCACATTTATCAGATGATCCAGAGGGATGCTTGATAGAGGGGAGCCTACTACATCAATTTCTTTATTTTCATACATATTATAAGCAGCTTCTTGGTCTAGCATAAGCATGGTAAGGGTTTGTAACTTTACGTTTTTACTATCCCAATAGTTTGGATTTTTCTTTGCTATTATATGATTTGCTGCTTTCCAGGAATCTAAAATAAAGGGTCCGTTGCAAATGTATTCAGAAGTATTATTTGCTATATTTATGCCCTCTTCATTTAGAGGGTGTGTTGGAAAGAATACAGTTTGAGCGAGGAGTTCTAAAAAAAATGGAACAGGAGATTCTAGATCGATGATAATTTTATAGTCACCTTCTGCTCGAGCTCCTAGCATGCTTAGTGGTAGAGAGCCTTTTTTAATATTTCTTGCATTTTTGATGCTGTATAGGAAAGAGAGGTTAGGGGAAGGAAAGCCTTTTCTGACAGAAGATTTCCATGAATCTATGAAATTATGAGCAGTGACAGGGTCGCCATTGGACCAAAGGGTTTCTTTTAAGGTAATTTCATAATGCGTACCATCTTTTGAGATGGTGTAGCTATCGGCTATTGCTGGGGAGATTTTTCCTTGGGCATCGGTACGAAAGAGCCCTTCATTAAAGGTGCAAATAAGGGTATAATCTGTAGTGGTACGAGCTTTTCGCCCATCAAGGGTATTTGGATCACCCTCTATATTGACGGTTAAGTTTTGTGAGGAGCTGCACGCATTTTTATCAGCGTTGCTGCCGCAGCTTGTAAGTAGGAGGGTAGAGGCAAGAGAGAGTAGAGAAAAATACTTTAGGGTGGTTTTCATAGAGATCCTTTATATGATATACAAAGGGCTATCTTATCAAAAGACTATTTTATTCGCTATCCCAACTTACTCATGCTCTAAATATGCCCACTTAAGGTCTAATATCCCTCTCTTATCAGTTACTATTCCTTTTAAGGAGGGTGCTTGGAGGTATATCATATTGTATTGGTATACTGGTATAGCAACCATGGCATCCATTAAAATACTTTCGGCAGATAAAAGACTTTCCTCTCGTTTACTTTGGGTAGTTGCAACAAAGCTTTCGTCAAGTGCGCTGATAAAAGCCTTATCTTCCCATCCTGTATAGTTGGAAGGGCTCTTTTTTGTTTTGAATACTTCTAAGAAGTTGATAGGGTCATCAAAGTCTGCAGCCCAAGCTCCACTTGCAAGGGAGTAATCTCCGTTAGAAATTCTATCTAGGTAGACTTTTTGTTCCAAAGGCTCAAGCGTTATCTCTAGGGAAAGATTTTTTCTCCATCCAACTTGAAGGGCTTTTGCTATTTTGTGGTTGTTTCCTGAACCGAAGTAGGTAAAAGTAATTGATTCAAGGGATTCTTTTTTAATATCTTCTTCTTCCAGAGCTAGAGCCATATATTTTTTAGCGAGCTCAATATTGCCATCCTGTGTGGGGTCATAAGTATTTCTCTTCATTTTATTTGGAATGATAGTGGTAATAGTATTTGCTTCGCCAGATAGAACATGATTGACAACGCTCTTTCTTTCAATGCTAAGAGCTAGTGCCTTACGAAAATTTTTATTGGATAGAAGTTGTTTATTGGTATTTACTCTTATAAAATGAGTACGAAGCATTTCATTTTTTTTGAGTTCAGGACAATCTTTTAGTTTGTATAAAGCATCGGGAGGAATATGAGAGTAGGGAGCTCCAACTAGTTGGATTTCGCCTTTTTTGTAGAGATTATAGGCTGTTTCTTGATTTACCAATAGCATATGTACAACATCTAGTTTGACAGCCTTTTTGTCCCAATAACGTTTATTTTTGATAGCAATAATTTCATCATTTATTTTGTAAGATTCGATTAAGAATGGACCATTTCCTACGTAAGAGTTCTCATGAGTATTATTTACGTTTTCTAGAACAGGGAAGTAAATGGGGTGAGCTAAAAGCTCTTTGATAATGGGTGTTTCTTTTTCTAGTTCTACAATAAGGGTATACATCCCTTGAGTATGAACCCCTAGCATGCTTACAGGGAGTTTTCCATTAGCGATGGCCTCTGCATTTTTTAGGGGATAGAATAAGGAGATAGAAGGTGCTGTAAAATCATTTGCAAGGGCAGACTTCCAAGCATAGACAAAATCATAAGCGGTAAGGGGGATGCCATTGGACCATTGAGATTGCTTTAGCTTGATGATGCAGGTCTTATTATCAGGCAGGAGGGTAAAAGACTCTGCAAGAGCTGGTACGATCTCTCCTTTTTGATTGAGTCGAAAAAGGCCTTCTTTAAAAAGTCTGATTAGGTTGACGTCTCTAAGGAGGGTACATTTTCTACTATCTAAGGTGGCAGGATTTTTTTCTATATTGATAGAGATCTCTTGCTTCTGCTTTGCAAGACTTGCGCCACTTTTGCCTTTTTTGCAAGAGGTTAAAAAGATCAGGGGAATAGCTGCTATTAGATAAAAAATGTTAGGAATTTTTTTCATATTTTCCTTTAAATAATCCTTTTATAGTAATGGATTACTCTTTTTTTCGCAAAATTCTCTTTTACTCTTCGAGGTAAGCCCATTTAAACTCTAAGATCCCTGTTTCTGTGAGCACTAAATTCTTTAATTTATCATGCTTTAAATGAGTAAGAGCGAGGTGATGCATTGGGATAACGGGCATTTGATCTGTTAAAATTGCTTCTGCTTTTTTAAGAAAGGTGGAACGGGTAATTGCGTCTTTTGCAGTATAGGAACTATCGATTGCAGATATGAATTCTTCATTTTCCCATCCAGTGTTATTTGTACATGTGTCAATATACTAATACTACAGTGGTAACTATTGTTCTGAAAAATAAATGAATTGACCTCAGACACCATCATAATAATAATATTAACTATTACCAGTAAAGACTGAACAGACTAATATAGTCAGTGATTATAAACTACTATACAACATAATAATAGTCTTTAACATTTGAT
>JAHZKV010000093.1 GCA_022600215.1 bacterium | reverse complement strand
TTAAAGAGAGAAAAGATTGCGCCATATGCCGAATGGAAGATTTACACCAAATACTTAAAGAGAACCTTGAGGATGACCCACAATCACCAAATCATGAAGTCCTCGAAGCTTTATACGAAATGAGAACAAAAATAGCTTTAAAATATCCCGTGACGAGAGAAAATGATGATGATGATCTTATGTCCTTTATTGGTCCAATAGCCGAGTTAATGAGACAATTAAATATAAGCCTGTATACACTTAATCTAAGAGTTTCTTTTCATAGATTAACGCTCCTAGCTGAAAGACACTCCTTAGATGTAAGCCAATTATTCTCTACAGAGGAATTAGACGAAGATTTTGCAAATCGATTCGTTCGAAGCCAATACGCACATGCAAGAAAGCTTACCTTAAGCACTAAATCGAAACTAGAAGCTGGATTAGAGATACCCTCGTCAATAGAATTAGAGCAAGTCCAACAAGAAAAAATGCAATTTATGAATTTTATAGATCAAGCACAACTAGAAATTCATTGGATAGTCTTCTCTATAGATAAAATAGACTCTCGGAAAGAAATAACAAAAGAAGAGCGCCAAAAAAGAGCAAAACTCCAGCGGATTCAAGATGAAATAGCCAAATTAGAACAAAGTGTTCAAACCTTGCAAGCACAATTGGTAGAACCCAAATCTATTGGTGAAGTTTTGGCTTTGCTCGAAAAAAGAGATAAATTTCAAAGAGCGGCTAACGAGTTAATTCGCAAAAGAGTTGCATGTTTTGGTACAACTACATGTGTGTTACACCCCCAAGCTACCGCCATTTTAAAGAGATGGGAAGTAAAATAGGTCAACCTATCATCCTTATCAATCCAGCAAGCAAATGTTTACTCTACCCTCCTCTAATCTAGATGAAATCCTAAGCACCCCTAAACACTCTCTTAATAATTTAATTAAACTCCTTTTAATTAAATGGTTTATATAAAAAATTAGCTGTTTTTTAAACAACTTTTAATTATAATGTCTTCAAAAAAAAGGGCTTACTATCCTAAAAAAGGCATCTCTCTTGTTCTATAAAGAAATCTTAATATTTATGTTTCCTTATATTTCCTAATTAAATATATAGAGTTTTTAAAGATAAAGTATATTTACTATGAAATATTTTGCGCTACTACTTGCTACTATATCACTCCATGGGCTTCCCCTATCCCATAAAGTGGCTCAAAATGGCATTGCATTTGCCGAACCTAAAAGAGAGATTCCATTTACAGGTTTTTACCGCATCGAAAAACAATGCAAACTCTTTTTCAAAGACTTAGGAGCAGAAACCTTAGATAAAACCCATGGTTTTTCCGGCTTTTATTTATCTAGCGCCTCGGTAAAATATAACAGTGGAAAAGTATTTGGTAAATGGAGAGAGCAGCTTCGCCATGCAAAAAACACCAAACTTATAGAGATCTTTGAAGCAAATCTTGCTTCTCATAGTCTATCCAGTCTCTTTTCTTTTCCTGCAGAAGTGAAATATTTACGGGAAGCAAAAGAAAAAACAGTGCTCATCTTTTTAGACTATACCTTGCCAGCAGCAATGCAAGCACGAGAAATCCTTAATTTCTCCCTTCGCGGCTATAACGTATTAGTAGTAGATTTTTTCGAAGAAGAGGGCGGATCCTATTTTCCTCCGTGGGAGCGTTGCAAAGAAATAGCAGAGAGCGCCTACGACTCCCTATCTGGTGAAATCCTCCTATATGGAAAATCTTTTGGGGCTGCCGCAGCCGCTTACCTTGCCTATGAGCACCCTCCCTCCCCACTCATCCTTGATCGTCCCTTCTCTTCCATGGAAGCAGTAGCAGGATCATTTCTCTTTTCCGGAATTATTGATCGCCATTATTCCTACCCAGTACAAGAGTTAGTGGAAAAGATCAAAAATCCTCCTTTCATTCTCTCTGCAGATGGAGAGGCAACTTTTGCAAACCATGCAAAGCATATCTTTGATGCATATAGATATTCTCATAAAATACAGAGCCATGATACACTTTGTGATAAATGCCTTATCTCTGTTCCAGGAGGACACTACAGCTCCTTTTTCAGTAAAGGGAAATGCTCATGGTTTTCCTATGGTGAAGCACAAAGAAAATTAAACCAATACCTATTAGACAATTGAGCGTTCTACAAACCCAAACTTTTGCCCCGTGGGATCTTTTCATTATCCTCATTTTGTTTGTGATGGAAATTTTCCTTTCTGCAGACAATATCTTAGGTATCTCAATAATTCTTGATCGCATTGATCCGAAAAAGCGTCGCGCCTCCCTCCTCTTAGGAATATGGTCCTCCCTTATTGTTCGAGCCCTTATCATCTCCTTTGCCGCCTACCTTTTTGTGATGAACCCCCTTCAAATTCTTGGAGGAGCGTACCTGATATACCTTACTATTTCCCATATGCGCCATAAGAAAAAGAAAAGCAGCGGCAAAAGTAAACCTATCTCCCTCCTTTTTGGTATAATATCTATTGAGCTAACAGACATTTTATTTGCCATCGACTCTATCTTCTTAGCTCTTGGCCTTCTCTCCTTTCTCTACAACCCAGAAGAAATACAAAGCAAAATCTGGGTCGCCTATATTGGCGGAGCTTTTGGCCTTATTACCCTTCGATTTTTTGCCACCTCTCTCCTCCTCTTTTTAAATAAGCATCCCATCATTGAAAAAATTGCTTACTACCTCATCGGGTGGATTGGTGTAAAGCTTATCATCTCCGGCCTATCCTTCCATCACGGAGCAAAAATTATCGATACCATTTTTGGAATTGGAGTAATAGGAATCATTTTATATGCTTTTTACTCGACGAAATGGCGCTCGAAGGATAAAATAGATCTATGAAAAAGAAAAAACACACTTCCCTAGAGCTCGTTTCCAACAGAGCCGCTTATCACCACTACGAAGTGATTGACACGATGGAGGCTGGAATTAAGCTTCTTGGAACGGAAGTCAAATCCCTTCGCGATGGTGGAGGAGAGCTGCGAGATAATTATATCACCATCAAAAAAAATGAAGCGTTTTTAATGCAATCTTTCATTGCTCCCTATAAATTTGGTAATATTTTTAACCATGAAGAGCGCCGCGAGCGTAAGCTCCTCCTTCATAGAAGTGAAATCCAAAAACTCAAGAAGCAAAAAGAGGAAAAAGGGATCTCCCTTATTGGACTCTCTATGTATTTTACCAAAACCGGTTATGTCAAACTAAAAATTGGCCTCTGCCGCGGTAAAAAACTCTTTGACAAACGCGCCTCTTTAAAGAAAAAGAGCCAAGATCGTGAAATGGATAGAGCGATGAAAAATAGCTAGCAGGATTAGCCCTTTTCTATAATCAAAAAGGTCGCTATACTGGGAGTATAATGAAAAAATATTTTTTAACAGGCCTCATTCTTCTCCTCCCAAGTGTATTAACGGTATTAATCATTGCTTTTGTTGTTCGCTTTTTAACCAATCCGTTTGTAGGTTTTGTTTCCCAATTTTTAGAAAATAGCTCCCTAAAAGAGCATGGTTTTTTCCTTCTACACGGTGATAAACTAGTAACAGTCACTAGCCAGCTGATCATTTTAGTAGGACTTTTTGTCTTCATCCTTTTACTCGGTATGCTCGCTCGTTGGTTTTTTATCCACTACCTTATCCAGGCAGGAGAATACATCGTCCACAAGCTCCCTTTGATCAACAAAGTGTATAAGACATCTAAAGAGATCGTCTCTCACCTTTTTGGCCAAGACAAGAAGTCCTTTAAACAAGTGGTTCTTGTACCATTTCCAAAAGAAGGGATCTACACTCTTGGGTTTTTATCTGAGAAAGCTCCTAAAGAGATCAATGAGGAAACAGGACACGAGATGATCTCTGTCTTTGTTCCAACCACTCCTAATCCAACCACTGGATTTACCATCATCTTCAATATAAAAGACATCTACTACCTCAAAATGAAGCCAGAGGCTGCCATTAAATTTATTGTCTCTTGTGGTATTGTTCATCCAGAGGATCTAGAGAAAAAAGGCATGATCAAGGAGAGTCCACAAACATGAAAAAAAACCTCCTCTCAGGTCTAGCCCTTCTTTTACCTCTTGCAGTGACTGTCTTTATTTTTGTCTTTTTAATCGACTTGTTGACCACACCTTTTTTAGAGCATGTAAAAGAAATTATTAAATTTTTTAGTCAAAGCTATGTGGATTTTGATAGACACTCCACTTCCCTCATTCTTATCTCCCGCCTGTTAATCCTTATCTCCCTCTTTCTTGGAATAATTCTCCTTGGTTTTTTAGGAAAAAGAATCTTTTTCCACTACATCATCAAAACCTTCCACCGTTGGATGATGAAAATTCCGTTGATCAACAAAATTTACAAAGGTACAAGAGATATTATTTTAGCACTCCTTTCCGAAGATAAAAAAATCTTTAGTAGGGTTGTAGCAGTACCTTTTCCAAATGAGCACTCAAAAGCAATTGGTTTAGTTACTGGGAATGCACCTATCGTTTTAGACGAAGAAAAAAATGAAAAGGTCCCCACAGAAAAAACCTTAAAATCTGTTTTTGTAGCAACTTCCCCCCACCCGCTCTCTGGCTTCTTATTACTTACAGAAGAAAAATATTTAACTCGCATAGACTTTTCTGTAGAAGATGCCTTCAAATACCTCATTTCTTGCGGTGTTTATACCCCAAAAGATCGTAATTAAAAATATAACTAGAGTATAAAATTGACCTTGCGCATAAAGGGACACTTCTATATAATTGCCTTTTTATTTTAATCAAAGGTAGAAAATGACCAGACAAAGTAAGCAAGGCGAGCGCCGCGCAAGATCTCACAGAAAAAGACATGTGAGTATGGCTCCTAAAACTGGAGCTAAAAAAGATAATTTAGAAAAAGGGTATAAAGAACACTCAAATGCCCTAACAAGCAATAATGTATTTATTCCAAAGGTGAAGTAATGTCAAGACACAAAAGTTATGGAAAAGCAACTACAGGCGCTAAAAAAAGAAATGTTTTAAAGCGTTTTGAAAGAGTTCAGCTAATGAAAGAGCGTGAGCAATGGAAAGATAGAGTATCTGTTTTTTCTCTTCCAAAAACCAAGGTAGCATCATAAGCGCCTTGATCACGATACACAATCAGCAAAAAGCCTTGCCCATTGATATAGATGGAGTGAGGCTTTTTGCTATAGAGATGCTCCACTATCTTGAGATTTCTACCGATGAATTTATCATCCACTTTATCACCGAAGAAAAAACAAAGTTTCTTCACTCCCTATTCTTTGATGATCCCACTACCACTGACTGTATGACATTCCCTATTGATGGAACAGAAGAAAAGTATCGCGAAGCAGATTTTGATAACGATCCAGAGCTAGAGAACACGCTTGCAGCTATCGGCACGCGCGAGGTCAGGCAGCGCAAGATCAAGCGTAAACGTGTCCATAAGTACATCATGAGCGGTGGTAAAGTGCTCGAGGATGCTGGATACATTGCAGGCAATTGCATTCCTATAGTGCCG
>JAHZKV010000092.1 GCA_022600215.1 bacterium | reverse complement strand
GCTGGCTCAAAAACCATTCTCTGGAATTGAGCAATAGATTGATCCAACTTACCTTTCGCTAAAAGACCTGCAGGAACTAAACACTCTGTAAAAACATAGGTCATACATTTTTGATGTAAAATTTTCTCCACCGTTTCTTTTACTTTCTCTTGGGAGTAGATTGGCTGAGTTTGCACTGCAATATCATTACGTAATACCCCAAATCGAGCTTTTGCAATGGTTAATAATCTCCTTATCTCTAAAGAAGCTCTTTTTGGCGCATTTATCTCCAGCCTTGTTGGAATAGCAGAGAGAGTATCAAATAAAGCTTCTCGACGCTCCAGCTCTTCTTCCGTGACAACATCTTCACCTGGAAGTAAAATATGCAAAGGAATGGGCTGCGTAGAAAGCCATTTATTCACTGCATTAGCCCTTTGAATCACCTCATAATCAAAGACTTGAGCACCTTGATTGGAATCATCGTCTACTAACACAGGTTTAAACAAATTACCAAATTCAGGCTTCTTACAATCAACCTCTTCTACTAAAACAAAACCATCTAAACTACCTGAACTACCGAGTCTTTCCATAATAAACCCTTATTATTAATTATAAGTACATATATTATAACATATAATAAAAATAATTTCAATTTAACACAACAAACTGAATATCAACGATTTACGCTAGAGGGTGATTCTCGTTATAGACTTTTCGCTTCAATTCCGTCGAAACTTGAGTATAGATAGTGGTAGTTGCAATCGTAGAATGACCCAAAATCTCTTGAATAGAGCGCAGATCCATCCCCTTCTCCAGTAAATGGGTAGCAATACTATGACGCAATGTGTGGGGCGTTACCTTCTTGGCCAGACCCGCTTTTGTTTGATAAGTTGCAAAAAAACGATCTACAGAGCGCCCCGTAATACGTTCGCCAAATCGATTCAAAAAAATCGCCTCTTTATCAAACTCCACCAAGTGTTTAGAGCTCTTCAAAAATCGCTCTTTATCATTCAAATAATTTTGCAGCAAAAGTGCGCAGCGAGAGGTAACAGGGACAATGCGCTCCTTTTTTCCCTTTCCCATCACTTTGATCAGCGATTCGCTCCTATAAAAATCCTTTTTATTCAGTGCCACCAATTCAGATAAGCGAATACCACTACTATAAAAGAGCTCCATGATCAGCTGATCTCGCCTACCCAAGTAAGAAGAGAGGTCAGGCATACTCAAAAACAGCTTCATCTCCTCTAAATCTAAGATAGTAGGAATTTTTCGAGGATTTTTTGGGGAAACCAAGGGAGCAGCCAGATTTTTCTCTACCAATTTCTTTTTTTGCAGGAAGGTAAAAAGGGAGCGAATAGAAGAAAGGGTGCGTGCAATAGAGCTCTTCTTTTTTCCCTCTTCATGAAGTTTTGTCAAAAACTCCCTCAGCTTCGTCGTAGTGCACTTCTCCCCATTTAAAAAATCCAATAAAGTGAATAAATCCCTTGAATAATTACGAATGGTATGGGGGGAGGCCCCTTTCACATTTTCCAAATAATCTATATAGCGATTGATGAATTTTTCCATATTGAAAGTATCATACATTATTGCTATACTCCTTTCCAGAGGTAATATTATGTTAATTTTAGAGAAGATCACCAAAAAAATTGGCGCTCGTGTTTTATTTGAGAATGTAAGCGTTTCTTTTAATAGTAGACAACGCTACGGTTTAACCGGCCCAAACGGAGCTGGAAAATCCACCTTAATGAAAATCATGATGGGTATCGATGACCCCACTTCAGGAAATGTAACTCTACCTAAAAAAGTTGGCTTTCTAAAGCAAGACCTCTCTGAATTTGAAGAATGCCTTATCCGCGATGTGGTGATCATGGGAAATAATCGCCTATGGAAAACAAGAGTGGAGCAAGATAAACTCTACGAAAGTGAAATTGATGATAAAGCTGGCATGCGCCTTGCTGAGCTCGAAGAAATCGTAGCAGAAGAAGATGGCTATACCGCAGAATCAGATGCAGAAGTGTTGCTCGAAGGTATGGGGATCATCCCAGAGTTTTACGAAGCGCCAATGAAAGCTCTTCCTGTAGATATGCAATTTCGTGTACTACTTTGCCAAGCTCTTTTTGGAAACCCAGAAGCGCTCCTCCTCGATGAGCCTACTAACCACTTGGACCTTGAAGCTATTCGCTGGCTCGAAACCTTCTTAAAAGGTTTTGATGGCACCTTGATTGTCATCTCTCACGATAGACACTTCCTCAACTCTGTATGTACCTCTATCGCAGATATCGACTACGAAACCATTGTCATCTACCCAGGAAATTACGATGATATGGTAGTTGCAAAATCTGATGTAAGATTGCGCGTAGACCAAGAAAATAAAAACAAAGAGAAAAAAGCAGCTCAATTAAAAGAGTTTGTAGCAAAATTTGGAGCAGGAACAAGAGCCTCTCAAGTGCAGTCTCGCTTAAAGGAATTGGAAAAACTACAGCCTCAAGAGCTCAAAAAGTCTAACATCATGAGACCTTACATCTGCTTCCAAAATCCTGAAAGAAACTCTGGACAGATTCCATACAAACTCAAAAAAGTGAGTAAGTCTTACGATGATAACCACGTGATCAAAAATTTCTCCTACGAAGTGAACCGTGGCGATAAAATCGGCATCATCGGTAACAACGGAATGGGAAAAACAACCCTCCTTAAATTAATCGCAGGGGTAGAAAAGCCAACAGAAGGAGAGATCCTCCTTGGTCACCAAACTCTCTTTGGATACTTCCCACAGCTCCACGAAGAGGTGATGGACAAAGGACCAAATCCAACGATCCTAGATTTCTTACGCACGCAAAAAGAAGGGGTGCACGAACAAGAAATTCGCTCTGCTCTTGGAAAGCTATTATTCCCAGGTGACGATGCCTTCAAAGGGGTAGCTAAACTCTCTGGAGGAGAAACAGCAAGGGTTATTCTTGCTGGACTTATCTTAAACACCCACAATACCCTTATCTTAGATGAGCCAAACAACCACCTTGATCTTGAATCTGTCTCTGCACTAAGCACAGGCCTTGCAAACTTCCCAGGAACGGTAATCTTTGCATCGCACGATAGAGATCTGATCGACAAAGTTGCAACTCGTATCATCTCTATTGAAAAGGATGGTATTCATAAGTTTGATGGGCCACTTGAGGAGTATTTAAAATCCCGTGAGCAAACTGTCTAACAAAAAATTTTCTTCCCTAAGCGCCAAGCGACAACATAAGCATGCTGCTCGCCTGTTAAGGGAGATTGTTGAGGGGAGAGAAGAACTCGATTCTTACCGCCCTTATGAAAAAGCTCTTAAGCTTCCTGCAGCCTTAAAAGAAAAAAGATCCCTGTTAGAAAGGCTCGACCTCCATGAACAAAATGCAGACATTCCTTATGCAAATCAATATCAAATTACTACAGATGATAAAGAATCCAATATTCCTTTCTTAGAAATTGACATCTATCTTGAAGACCTTCGCTCTATGCATAACATTGGAGCTATCTTGCGCTCAAACGAAGCCTTTCGCCTTGGAAAAATTTACCTCTCCAAAGAACTCCCAACCTCTGCTTTAGAAAAAATTCGTAAAACTGCAATGGGTGCCGAAAAAATCTGCCCCCTCCATATCAAAAACGATATCACTAAACTCAAAAGACCTCTGATCGCCATAGAAACTGCAGAAAATGGAAGTACAACAGATTCTTTCGTCTTCCCAACAAAATGCACTCTCCTTTTTGGGAATGAAAAAAGAGGACTCTCTAAAGAAGTCCTCTCTTTTGCTGATGAAATTGTTTCTATCCCCCTCTTCGGAAATAAAAACTCCCTCAACGTTGCCACTGCCTTTGCCATCATCGCAAATACGATTAGAAAAAAGTAATCACACTTATCTAGGTCTCTTAATCATTCGCATCAAGTACTGCCTTCAATAGCTTATAGCGACCGAGCTGGTCCGCGTGCTTCGTTGCAAGATTAGCAACTTTTTTTTGAAGCTCTTGGAGAACGCCCTCTTGTTCCTCTATATCGCCCTTTATCACCTGACAGGATTGAAAAGCATAAAGTGGATCTCGACCAGGACAATCACCTGTGATATTCATCTCATTATGTCTATCCCAATCAGCTTTTAGTCTTTTTATCCTATCGGTTGTTTCCTTAATCTCTCGCTCGAGGACCCTATTCTCGCGAGCTTGGCAAGATTGCAGAACCCGCCATTTCTGAGTAAATTGATCACTAACGACAGGGCAAGCGCACCCATTTGGCCCAAATATAACGTCATCCATTATTTACCTCCTAATTTGCGAAAAATTCTATACACTATCTTAATAAAAAGCAACTTTTCCCCTTGTTTATTTCTCCATAAAGCAATCAAAAATAAAACTTACTATTTCCTCTTTCTGCCGCTGACATGCCTCAAGTTGCTTTCTATAGCTAGATAACATCTGCTTTACCTTTTTCACATTTTCATTGAGTGTCTCAAGCTCTATCACCAACCTCTCCTGATCAACAAGTATCTTTGCCCTTTGCTCTACTAAAAACGCATGTAAATTAGTTGAGAGAGTATGAACAAATTCCCTTTCCGATACATCAGCACTTACAAATATGCTGTATTTATGACTTCTAGCAATAACACCTATTACACGCCTCCAATCACAAACTGCTGTTTCTGAAGAACTCTTTTCTTCCAGAACCAGACGCACTCTTCGCACAATGTCTTTAACACGCCTGATCGACCCCTCATAAATAGCGAGACGAGTACTCAATCTCCTTTTTGTGCGCTCAATCTCTTTACGAGAAGACTCTACCCGATCTGTGCAAATCAGGCGGAATTGCTGCCAGATTCTTTGCTCATCCCCAACAAGCATTGGACCTAAAAATCGCTCCATCTATTCACCCAATCTTTAAATAATTAAAATAAATAATATAACTTTTAAAATTTAAATTCCAGGTGGAAGGATAGCCCTTATCTAACGCAACTCATTTAATTGTACTTTCACATCCTTGACTACTTGTTTTGCCCAAAACTTAACTCTATCCCGCAATGTTTTTTTATGGCACAGCCCACTACTTTGTCTAAAAGATACTCTAAAAAGAGTTGGAAACAATGTATGTAATAAGCTCATAACAAGCAAAGCTACCCTTGGATCAAGCCTATTCCTAAAAGTTCTTCTAGAAATTCTTTTCCTCAAACCATTACGTTTTCCTCGTACAATCTCCAAAATCAAATGCAATCTCATTTCCTTTTTTTGCAAAAGGGTATCTCTGGTCTTCAAAAAAACAATCCCTTTTACTATTTCTCTCCTCCGAGTCTTCAAAATTCTTTCACATATATTTTCTAAAGAGACTGCTAAAGTTTCAACTTCTCTTTTTTTAATTGGCAAAAAATACATATTTGCAATGATTTTCAGCCACTCAAGCGCAACTTCTTTCTCTAGTGAAGTGTACCCCTCTTGCGCCCCTTTTCTTACTACTCGAATACATCGTATAACAGATTTTACTTCATTTATATCTAAGTCTGAATAACTTGCTTCACATAAAGAGGGCGCATTAACTTCCATTTTTATACTCCTTTGATAAGATCCAAAAATCTATTCTAGTGCATAGTTAAAATCAATATAAAATAAAAAAGATTGATCAAAATTCCACCTTTTCATAGGTTGACGCCTATAGATAGATATTAAGAAAGGGGGCCCAATGGCTGATTCATCACAAGATCTACGTAAAGAGCTAAAAGCATTTATCCATGCCACAAAAGGTTTGATAGATAGCAAAGCTCTAGAAGAAGATACTGCCGATCAGGCTCTTGTGGCATTTGCAGAAAAGGTACATACGATCCACCATTTCTCTGAAGAAGTACTCGAAGACAAAAGTGCAGATGAAGAAAAAAGATATAATGCTCGTATCCTAAAAGATTTAACCGAATCCCCAATCTATAACGGCCCTTCTAAAAATACCTGTTCCCTAGTAAGCGCTGCCGACAAGCTAAGGCATGACCAAGAATTTTCTGGGCTAAAGTCCATCATCTCCGGCTTCATCAAAGATCAAATCTCTGCAGAAGTACTTATTGATAACCTATCTGTTATCTATAAGGAGCTTGCTGCATGAGAAGTAAAAGATCGTTAGCTGCAAAGCGTTTTCTCAAAAGGAAATTGGTTGAAATCCTTTGCAACATAGGTACTAGGAAAAATTTCTCTGGCTTCTTCTTCAAAGAGAGTGAGATCAAGGTACCTTGCCGAAAAGTGGGTAAGGACTAATTTTTTTGCCCCTGCCTTCTTTGCAATCGTTGCTGCCTGTTTACAAGTTAAGTGTTTATGTTTAGCAGCCATCACCCTTGCCTCGTCTAAATAGGTGCTCTCACAAAGGAGCATCGTTGCATCTTTGGCAATATTGTAACAACTTTCACACTCTTTGGTGTCAGAAATATAAACAAAGCTATCGCCCTTTCGAAGGTAGCTCACCTCTTCCTTGGTAACGACCTTTCCATCTATTTCTACTTCTCCAGATGCGCAAAGCTCGCGCATCTTCTCTCCAAAAATGCCCAGCTCCTTAAGCTTCTCTTTGTAATACTTACGCTCATCCTTTTCCTCAATACGATAAGCAAGGTTATCCACCCCATGATCTAAATAAGCTGCTGAAATGACAAAATTTCCATCATCGTGCACCACGCCAGCCTCATCAATTGGATGTTCCACTACCTTGATCCGCTCATGATAAATCGTGCCATAGCGCAGTCTGTCAAAATATTTTTTACCACTTTTTGGATAGTAGCAGTGAATCTCATGATCTACTTTATCCAAGTTCAAACGCATTAACATCGAGCCCAAGCCCAAAGAATGATCCCCATGAAAATGAGAAATCAAAATTCTAGTTACTGTAGGCGGCGCAATATCTGCAAAGATAAATTGCCGCTGCGTCCCTTCGCCTGGGTCAAACAAAAAGCCTTCGCCATTCCAACGAAGCAAATACGCTCCATGATTCCGCATCCTGGTCGGCTGCTGAGAGGAGGTCCCCATCACTGTCAAATCTCTTACACTCATCCTAAACTCTTTTTTAGTTCCATCTATTATGCCTGAAATGAAGCTTAATTCCAAGTGTACATTTACAATAAATTTCTTGTCTTAGATATTTAATTACTAAAAAATCTTCGAAAAATATATTACTAAAGCTTGCAACATATTACATCACCCAAAAACCCTCACACTTTTTTAGCAAGAAGCCCCGTCATAGCAAAAAAGGCTCCCGTTAAAAAGCCTACCACGTGCGCGGTATTGGCAATAGGAAAAGGGATGCTAGCTATACTGAAAAACTGCAGCAGAAAAAAGACTCCCTGCAGCGCGGTGAGCCCAAAGATATAAATAAGTAAAAAGGTCATCATGCGATCTTGAAGTCCATATACTTCCCATGGAGCGCGCTTTTTACGTACCCATACATAACCAATACATGCCGCTACCACTCCAGAAAAGCCCATAAAGACAGGCCCTGAAACAAAATATTGTGCAAGGTTTGAAGCTATAGCAGAGAGGAGTACCAGCACTCCAAACTTAAACACTCCGGTATTAAGCTCCACCACACGGCCAAGCACAATCAACCAAAGCATATTAAATAAAAAGTGAAGCAACTCTCGATGTAAGATTGCAGGAGTAAAAAGGCGCCATACCTCTCCCTCACGAACATTCGTCAGCAAGGGTGCACGCCACAACACATCGCGATCTTCTGTTTTTGAAAGGAAAATATGATAAATCCCAATCCAAGGAACCAAGCTATTAAATTCTTGCACTAAAGGAGCAGCCTCAGCAGGCAAGGTATTTTTTCTTACATTTTCCACCCCATAGCGCTCCATCAACTCTTTGGTAATCACAAAAGATTCAGGGTAATCGATCAGCAGCTTTTCTCCCACTTTAGGAAGAGAAAGTACTCCAGGATATGTTGTCTTCTGCTGGTATTCCTGAAAGACCACCATAATATAAACAAAAACACAAACAAGGAGCAAAACATTGGTCAATATAGGAGTAAAAGCAAGTGGTTTTGGTGGAGTTTTTTTTTCAGTTTCTTCTTTAGGAAGAGAAGGAGGCGTTTCCTCTTTCATATTCTTCAACGGTGCAAAATCTTCCCCTTGAAGCTTTTCAAAAAGTGCCCTTGCACGCTTCACATGACTCTCATCATGTACCCATACCACAAAAGCTCCCTCATCTTCTTCAATGAGCGCAGAAATATGCTCTTTTTTTAAAAAGCGCACAAAAGATGAAGCAAGATCTGCCTCTGTAAAAGCCCCTACCCTACGCACAAAACCTCAACGTAATCGTTTTTTACCAAATACTAATTTATACACATCGTTATAGTTTTCTACAAAATACATGTCCACCCCTTTCTTCACATGAGCAGGGAGTTCCTCAAAATCGCGCTTATTTTTTTTCGGGACAATCAGCTGAGAAATATTCTCTCTTTTTGCAGCAATCACCTTCTCTTTCAGTCCACCAATCGGTAAAACTTTTCCAGTAAGAGTGATCTCTCCTGTCATCGCAATATTGTCAGAAACCGCTACGCCAGTAATCATAGAAATAACAGCCGTAGTCATCGCAATACCAGCAGAAGGTCCATCTTTTGGAGTAGCTCCCTCGGGAATATGTACATGTACCTCCATCTCATCAGAATTCCAGCTCTTAGGTAAATACTTATCTTTTTGCGAGTAGACATAAGTCAAAGCGATACTAGATGATTCCTGCATCACCTCGCCAGCATTACCAGTAATGCGTAGCCGCTCCTTCCCTTTATTACCTACCACTTCGATATACAAGATGGATCCGCCATACTCTGTCCAAGCAAGGCCCGTTACAACACCTGGATGTCCTCCATCTTTGTACAAGCGATCAGAGGTAAAGATAGGTTTTCCCAAATATTTTTGGATCAACTTATCCGTTACTTCTACTTTTTTGTTTGCAGCAGTGCTCTTTTTCTCCATGGCCTTTACTTTTTCCGTTGCCACTTTACGCAAAATTTTATTGATGGCTTTTTCCAGCTGACGTACACCAGCCTCACGGCAATAGCCATTAATTAAAGTGTGAAGAGCTGCCTGCTTAAAGCTTATATCACTAGCTTTAAGACCTACCTGTTTTCGATTCCGTTTGATCAAATACTTTTTCGCAATTTGGATCTTCTCCTCTTCAATATACCCAGAAAGGCGCAGCACCTCAAAACGATCAAGAAGCGCAGAAGGGATAGAATCCACCGTATTAGCTGTCACAATAAATAAAATGTTAGACAAGTCAAAACGGCAATCTAAATAGTTATCTAAAAAGTCGATATTTTGTTCAGGGTCCAGCACCTCCAAAAGTGCCGATGCAGGATCGCCATGGTAACTTTGTCCAATTTTATCAATCTCATCCAGCATAATCACAGGGTTAGAAGCCTTTGTCTGCTTCAGTGCCTGCAAAATCTTTCCCGGCATAGCTCCAATATAAGTTCTTCGATGTCCTTTAATCTCTGCCTCATCGCGCATACCACCTACAGAAAAGCGGAAAAATTTTCTTCCAAGTGCATGGGCAATACTTTTTCCAATACTTGTCTTCCCTACACCAGGAGGACCAGCAAGGCAAATAATATATCCCTTCGTACCTTTTTTATTAAGAGCGCCCACGCTCATAAATTCAATAATACGCTCCTTGATATCTTTCAATCCGTAATGATCAGCATCAAGGACTTTCGAAGCATCAGAAATAGACTCATTTTCTACGTCCATCTTTCCCCAAGGTAAAATAGTCAACCAGTCCAAATAGTTTCGTACCACAGAATACTCTGCAGACTGCATCTCCAGCGCCGAAAGTTTGTCAATCTCTTCATCAAAGATTTCCTGCGCCTCCTGTGAAAACTTCAGCTCTTTTGCTCGAGCCCTAAATTTTTCCACATCAAGAGTCTTATCATCTTTAGCAACGCCCAATTCTTTTTTCACTGCCTGCAGCTGCTCTCTCAAGAAAAAATCACGCTGCGCTTTCGAAATGTTAGTCTCAATTTTTTGGTTAATCACATTTTGCAACTTCGTAATATCTAGCTCATGACGCAAGATGATCAGCGCTTTTTTCATCCGCTCACACAAATCAAAAGTCCCCAAGATATCCTGCAAATCACCTCTCGAAGCAGAAGTTAGTGCCACCGAAAAATCACATAATTTCCACGGCTGAACAAACTCCGAATTGTTCAAAAAGATGCGCAGCTCCTCTTTATGCAAGGGATTTAGATCCACCAACTCACGAACGGTAGAAATAATGTTATTCACATAAGCAGTGATCTCATCTTTCCTCTTTGGGTCCATCGTCTCTTCATGATAAGCAACAGCAGCCGTCAAATAGCCATCTTTCTTCTTCGACATACGACGCAAAATTTTAAAGCGCTTCTCCACATTAAGCAGCACCTGCGCTCCTTGTCCATCCACATTCGTAATACGTAAGATGCGAGCAACAACCCCCACCTCATGCAAATCATCAAAGGTAATATTGTATATATCTTGCGCTTCTTCCTTAGTCAGCACCAAGCCAATATACTTCCCCTCTTCCTTTGCCATCTCCTTAAGCAAATCATAATACAATCCCTTCTCCAAAGACAGCGGCACCGTCAAAGATGGCGGAAACGCACGCTTAGTAAGTGGCAAGATAGGCAAGCTTTTAGGGTACGCTCCATCCATCTCCTCCACTAAAAATTCTTCCGGCTCCATCCCCGAAGAGAAGTCTTCCCCCTCTCCTAAATATTCATCGTCATTCATTTCTCTGCCTCAATAATTATTTCAAGCAAGTATTGTATGCTTATTTCCGCAATATTTCAAGAGAGAGTTGTGGGGCGCTGCCCCACACCCCGCCAAAGGATCAGAATCCTTTGGAATCCTTTCATGGATTTTTTGTGTAAACACAAAAAATAAAAACAATAATCTTACTAACATAGAGATCTAACCCATCGCTTTTTTTTGTGCACACACAAAAAATAGGGAAAAAGGTATAATTTTTAGCATTATGAAGACCTACCTTGTCATAGACACTGCCACTAAAAATAGTTCTATCACCTTGATGAACGAAGAACTGCTCGCTCAAGTTCCTCTTATAGAAAGGGGGCAGACCAAAGAGATTATTCCTAAAATAAAAAGTTTACTAGAAGAGCATAATCTATCACTTACCGATTTAGAGGCCATTGCTGTTTGTGTGGGTCCGGGACTATTCACAGGAACAAGAATTGGAGTCATGACCGCTAAAACTCTATCTTATGGAGCAGATATCCCTCTCATTCCTTTCACCACCTTCGATCTCTATGATAAAAAAGATCCTGCAGCCATCTTAGATGCCAAATGCGGCCGTGCCCATCTCTTCGAGGAAGAAAAAATTCGCCTCATAGATCACGATCAAATCCAACATATTCAAAAAAATATTTACACCATTGACCTTACTCGCTTCCCTTCATCCAATAATCTTTTCATAACTCAAAAGAATTTCAAAAAATTACTATTTATTTTAGAGAAAAAAACACCCCTTTCTCATGAACAAATAAAAGTTTTATACTCATAAATAAACTAGCTCTATGTTAAACTAATTGCAAAACAAAGGAGTTATTTATGAATGGAGTAGGCCCTACAACCACCACACCCCCAATACATACAGCAACAAATACTACACCAAGCATTACGCCAGTAAGTAGTACAGTAGCAAAAATAGCAGCGTTAATCACCCTTGTACTTGCCATCGCCTATGCACTTTACCTACACCTTCGACCAACTCCAGCAGACTCCTCTCCAGAAAACTCCTCTAGAGAAGAATCCCCTCAACCGCAAAAAAAGGCACATGCTACTAGCGTAAATGATCCGCCCGTTGAAGTTGCTCCTGCTGGCCCTGAATTTCTACCCATCCTTAATTCTGCAGACGAAGTTAAAGCATGCACGATAAAAGGAATTTCTTCCAAAGTTTCTGAAAAACTATTTGCAATTGGGAAAACATACCTTCACACTGGCACAATCGGTCCAAAAATTGGATGTATATTAATTGATCTTTCTACAGGAACTGCCGAAATGATACAAGCAAGTGATGATGGACCTATTGATCAATCTGAACACAAGTCTATTCTTGAATGTGCAATGACTATCTACGAACTAATGGTTCAAAGTAACTTGCTCAGCGAGCGAGCAACTAGAATGGAAGAGGGAGCAAACAAAGCTTTTATGGAAATCATGTATCAACCACAAAGGGGAATGTTAGAAGATTTACATAAAGATCGTGCTAGATCAAGCTTTTTTAGAGAAACTGCCATAGCAAATAAAGATAGAGTAGCAAATACCAGATTTTTCTCTACAGGCCGATGTCAAGGACATTATGAGACACTCTCCTTTTTTTACGCTCCCACCAATGAACAAGCTAACCCCTTACCTACAATGATAGCTCTTCCTAATAACACTAACTTCACTGTAGTAGGCACAGAAGGCGCAAAAGATAGAATCGCTCAACTAGCAAAAAGCAGAGAGGGACTTGCAACAAAAGAGTTCACCTATCACTACCCAGCTATTGACAATAACACGGCTCCAACGACCATGTGGGCATTTAAAAATGAAGAAGGAAATGGAAATCCTTTCCATGCAGCGCCGAGTAAAACCTTCATAGACCAAAAAATGGAAGGATATGATGCCTCCCGTTACTACACTGCAGAAGACCCAGATGGGCACTATCAAACTACCAAGCTGTATCAAGAAACTCCATTTATTCGTTTTTCTATTGTCCACCTCCAGGTTGGGGAGTAAAACTGATATCTGATTTTATAAAATAAATTAGGATTTGAAGCTTAATTGCAGTTGTGGTAGACTGTTTTCGAGAAATGTTAACAAAGGATACATTGAATGATAACCGTAAAAGTTCGAATTGGCGAAGCTTTAGAAAAATCTTTGCGTGCTTTAAAGAAGAAAATTGATAAAGAAGGCGTGATGAAGGCTGTAAAGGCAAATCGTTATGCAAAAAAACCTTCTTTGAAAAAGAAAGAAAAGCAAAAGCAAGCGATGAAATATAACAAAAAAAGAAGAGTTAGCTAAAAACCATGAGTGATTTTTATAGCGTTTTAGGAGTATCGAAAGATGCATCCGCTGCAGATATTAAGAAAGCTTACCGAAAGCTTGCTGTCAAGTACCATCCTGATAAGAATCCTGATGATGCTACTGCGCAGGACAAGTTCAAAAAGATTTCTGAAGCATATGAAACGCTATCTGATGATAAAAAACGCCAGATCTATGACCAATATGGCGAAGAAGGCCTTCGTGGTGGAATGGGAGGAATGGGCGGTGGCGCCGGATTCTCCTCCATGGAAGAGGCACTTCGTACCTTCATGGGAGCCTTTGGTGGTGGAGGCGGCGGCGGTGGAGCTCATGGCTCTATGTTTGACAATATCTTTGGCTTTGAGCAGCAAGGCGCTGGCGGCGGCGGACATGGCGGCAGCTATCCTACGCAAGGCGCTTCTAAAAAACTCTCCCTCACTATCGATTTCGAAGATGCAGCAAATGGCGTAACCAAAGAAGCTGTAATTGCTCGCAACATCTCTTGTTCCAAATGCGATGGAAGTGGCGCAGAAAGTAAAGCCGACATCAAAACTTGCAGCACCTGTAATGGAGCTGGCCAAGTACAACAAACACGTGGTTTTTTCTCCATGACCAGCACCTGCCCAACTTGTCATGGCAGTGGCTCCATGATCGCAAAAGCTTGTAGCATGTGTCATGGAAATGGAAAAGAAAAGAAAAAAGACAACGTAAAAATTCAAATTCCTGCAGGCATCGATTCTGGTATGCGCCTAAAAATGGGCGGATATGGTGATGATGGCGAAAATGGCGGTCCAGCAGGTGATTTATATGTCTACGTAACCGTAAGAGCCCACGAAGTATTCAAAAGAGAAGGAGATGATATCTATGTTGACCTTCCTATCTCTATCACAGATGCAGCACTTGGCACCAAAAAAGAAATTCCTACCCTGCAAAAAGAAACTTTCTTACTAACTATCCCAGAGGGATCAGCTTCAGGAAAGATTTTACGCATCAAGGGGAAGGGTTTTAGAAATGTACATGGTAGCGGCATTGGCGACTTGCTGGTAAGATTACAGGTAGAAACGCCAGTAAACCTCAATTCCAAGCAAAAGAAACTCCTAGAAGACCTTTCTGCATCTTTAGGAAGTCAAAACTCGCCCAACACCAAAACATTTTTTGATAAACTAAAATCTTTCATTAGATAATGCAAAAAGTACTTTTATTCCTATTACTATCTTGCTCTCTCTTTGCAGAAGACAGTAAAAAAGAAAGGCTAGTACTTATCCATGGTTTTCTCGACCACACTTCCATGTATCCAATGAAAGGAATTTTCAAAAAAAATGGCTGGGAGGTAGAGCATTTTCTCTACCAAAGCAGGGAAAAAGGGGTCAAAGAAAATGGGGCTAACTTAGCTCATCGTTTGAAAGAAATTGATAATGGCAGTAAAATGCATTTTATAGCCTTCTCCATGGGAGGATTGATCTTAAAAGCAGCGCTAAATCATGAAGCATGTCCTAAAAGCGCTAAGGAAGGAAAAATCATCTTACTCTCTTCCCCTATCCACGGTTCAAAGCTTGCAAGATTTTTAGGAAAGCACCCCCTCTTTCAGATAATCATGGGTAATGGTGGAGGAAAAGATCTATATACCACCAAAGAGCACGGTTTTGATACACTTGGACCCTTTCCCTCGTCCGCAAATATCTTAGTAATATCTGGAGCATTCAGCTTCAACCCTCTTTTTTCCTCCATCAATGATGGATCAGTTACGGCAAAGGAATCCTGTCTTCAAGTTCCTCATTTTCATGAATACATCTATGTCGGTCACAATTGGATTTGCCATGATATTGATACCATAAACCTTATTGATCAATTTTTAACAGGAAAGTACAAAGGCTGCACTTGTAAAGGAACATCATGAAACTCTGCTTCTATTATTTTCTACCTCTGCTTTTGCTCTCTTGCAATTTAGAAGCAAATTCCCAAAAAAAAGAAAAGCTAGTACTTATCCACGGGTTTATGAATCACCGCTCCATGTATCCTATGAAAGGGATCTTTAAGAAAAATGGATGGGATATCCTCCATTTCACTTACCCAAGTTGGAGCAAATCTATTCAGGAAAATGCCGAGCTACTGGTAAAAGAGCTACAACAAATAAATGAAGATCAAAAGATCCATTTTGTTGCCTTTTCCATGGGAGGGCTTGTCCTCAAAGCTGCTCTGAATCACAAAGATTGCCCAAAACAGGCAAAAGAAGGAAAAATCATCTTAATCTCCTCACCCATTAATGGCTCCAAACTTGCTAGATTTTTGGGAAAGAGCAAAACTATTCAAAAAGTACTTGGAAAAGGAGGAGGGAAGGATCTCTATTCCACAAAAATAGGAGACTTTCATAAGCTTGGAGATTTCCCCTCCACTGCAAGAGTCCTTGTGATTTCTGGAACTTTTGGCTTTAACCCTGTGTTCTCTGAAAAAAATGATGGCAAAGTCTCCACCAAAGAATCTTGCCTACAAAGAGATCACTACCATGAATATGTTCATGCAGGGCACAGCTGGATATGCAAAGATATCACCACCATCAACTTGATTGATAGATTTTTAACAGAAAACTACGAAGAAGATTGCTGTAAAAATGCGTCGCATTCCTTCTCATCATAACAAAGAGTTGCGCTCTTTATTATCCCATTTCGAATAGCACCTTGAAATAGATGTAAAAAAAGGATTGAATGCCTTGTATTGATGCCCACTATGGGTTTCACAAATTCCACGATCTTTTGATGAAACTCGATCTCTGGCATTTTTTTATTAAAAAAAACATTTGAGACTCTTCTCTCTAGATCAATCTCTACAGTTGGACGAAAACCATTTCGTTTAAGAAAAGAGCGCACCTCTTCCCGTATATTAGAAAGAAGCAAATTTTCATCTTTAATTAATAAATATCTTGTTGGCATCATAATAAACAATTATGACAGAAAGCTGATTAAATAGCACGGATTCTTTTGGGAAGGCTTTACAAAAATGGACTGCTTTTCTACAATTTTTCATATGACTATTATCCTTGTACGCCACGGCGATTACCTTTCAAAAATAGAAGATCCTGCAGAGGGCCTTTCTCCCAAAGGAGAAAAGGAAGTAAAAGAGCTCCTTCAAAAAATGAAGACCAAAAACCTCTCTTTTGAGCATGTCTATGCAAGCAACAAAACAAGAGCGCAGCAAACAGCAGGGCTTTTAGCGTGCGGAATAAAAGTAGAAGAGTTACAGCAGCTATTACCACAAACCAACCCAAAAGTATTGTTTGAAAAAATACAAGAGCTCCCACAAAATGCGCTATTTGTTGGCCACAATCCCCTGCTAAGTTCCCTCTCCTTCTATTTTGATTTCCCCCATCAATTTGAAACAGCTGACTGCCTCGTAATAAAAAATGCAGAAAAAAAATATTTAATATAAATGTAAAATTTACTTGTCATTTAACTTTTATTCACATAACATCACCTTCAAAAAAAAGGAGTGTATATGAGAGTACCAACTGAACTTACAGGGTGTGTAGCCGCCTATATGCTTTGGAGAAGTTCTGTACCTTCTGATCGAAATAAAAGCGTTCTAAAAGTGCACAACATATCAGGAAATGTAAGAGTTGTTGCCGAAGCTATTGTAATGGCTGTATCCGCAACTGTACTCATCACTTTAGGAAAAAATCCTCAGAATAAGCGAGTCTTTGCTACTAGAACCGTTATCGTGTTAATAGTTGCATCAGCTGTTGGACTATGGAGATCTTTTATACAAAAACAAAGAGAAGGTAGTGAAAATAGCCTTGACTTAGAACCAACCAACCTTAAAAGAGCTGCTCGAATGGTAGGAGCACTTGCAGTTACCTATCTAGCAACGCAAAAATCTCACCCAATAACTGCTATTTTTGGATTTTACCTTGTATCGCATGAAATCTTCAAGCACGAAGAAGCAAAGATTTTTAGTGATAAAATACTTGATTGGATTCGACCACCAGAGGTGATGAAAATCACTCATGTGTTTGCTGCATTTGCCGGATTAAGCTTTCTATCCAGAGAGGATAAATAGCAATTACAACATAGATACAGGATTAAGTATAAAGCATCAATAACAAGATTAGGGCTTCAAGAAAAGCGTGAAATTGTAGAAGAAAAGATGCAAGCATCATTACAAGGAGACAAGGGCGCTGTAGATCTAGAGGAGGAAAAACAGAGATATTTAGCCTTTTTCCCAGAGAGATTTCTATCTCTTTTAGAGCAGTTACAGGAAAGAAAATTTAAGCAAGGTGGGACCATTCCTGTAGATACTATCTTAAAACAAATTACCTATGTGATCCAAAGAGCAGAAGACGAAACCGATCCAGAGGTTGCATTTACTATGCTAATGAGGCTCATGGAAAGAGCAAACTTTTGCAAGCAGGCAATTATAGATGTCTGTCAAGACGCAGTACACGCAATTGATCGTTTTCCATCGCCTGATAATTTCCACAGCCTAAAACACCATTTATACCAACTTTTAAAAAACCATCGAAAAGCGCAACTTACAAGGGTGGTGCACCAACTCATTCTATTAAAATATACTCTTTATGGCGGTAGAAACGGATCGGTAGCATCCAGCTTTGCTGTAGATACTCATTTAGTACGTGTAGAGCTGGAAAACTTTAATGTAGAAGAGCATATTACAGATTCTACAGGTGAGGACAACATCCTTTTATATTTCCTATCAAAATGGATAACAGGAGCAAAGAATGAATTG
>JAHZKV010000091.1 GCA_022600215.1 bacterium | reverse complement strand
TATTCACCTCAAAAGCAGAGGTAGCGCGCTCCATAGCACGAAGGATATTTCTCCCTTCTGCAGCTTTTAGATGAGTTGGTACAGGCTCTAAACTCTCCTGAGCAAATTGCTCTAAAAAATTCCGTAAATTTGTCTCTACGAGGGAAGTGTCTTCTCCTATCTCCTTATCAAGCGCCTCTATTTCCTTAAGAAACGTGTCGTAACAAGCGCTATCAAGTAAAGCAAAGATATATCGTATTTTTTCTCTATAGTCTTTTGTATCTGCTCTTCCTTCCACATACACTTTTTGAACGCGCGACAAAATGGTGTTCAAGATATCATTATAAGCAGTGGTTGTTAGATACATCACAAAAGATAGCGGCGCATCTTCCAGAGTTTTAAGCAAAGCATTGGCGTGTACAGGGAGCATCCGATCTGCTGATAAAAGAGCGATGATACGCTTTTTTCCTCTAAATGGAGGGAGGCTGCTCTCTTCTACAACAGAATGAATGGACTCCATCGAGTAAAGATAGGTTTTAGAGGTAGGCATCACCTCTTGATAATCACCATGAGAGAAAAGAGCTTCTTCGGAAGGAACGCCCAGCTCTTCCATCGCCTTTTTGCGCATAGCTTTCACTACAAAGGTAGCATCTTCTCCATGAAATAATATTGCATTAGACATGCTATACCTTCGTCCTTTTACCTCGAAGAAGGCTATCAAGGTGTTCTTTAGTTTGGGCAAAGACCTCTTCTATGCTAGTTGCTGCATCAATCACTTTTATCCGATGTGGATTCTCTTCTGCTAAAAACAAGTAGCCTTTTCTTACTTTTTCATGAAAAGAGATATCTTCCCTTTCGAGGCGATCTTTTTTTCCCGTAAGGCGCAAAAAAGCCTCTTTAGGATCAATATCTAAATAGAAAGTCAAATCAGGAGAGAGCCCCTTTGCTGCAACATTGCTCATCTCTTCAATACGCTCCATGGGAACAAACGATCTCCCCGCCCCTTGATATGCAACAGATGAATCGGTAAAGCGATCACAAAGAACAATGGTCCCCTCTTCCAAAGCTGGGAGGATCATCTTACTCACATGGTACGATCGATCCACAAGGTACAAAAAAAACTCTGTCTCCGCTGGGATTTTTTCCTCCCCATGAAGAACAGCCTCTCGCATCTTAGCGCCAAATTTTGTATCGCCAGGCTCAAAAGTAGAGAGTACTTTTTCTCCAGCACTTTCTAAGTACTCTTTCACTTTTTTTATGAGGGTAGACTTTCCAGCCCCTTCTCCCCCTTCAAATGTGATAAAAAAAGCTCTCTCCATATCTTTACTTCTCCATTTCTGGCTCAGCAGAGATATTCTCAATACGCTGTAAGGCTACCAAGAAATCCTCTGCACCAAGTGATACAATTTTCACCCCTTGGGTCGAGCGTCCCATGATACGAATATCTTTCATAGAAGTTCTAAGCGTTTGACCAGAATTAGACATCATCAAGGCGCTATCTCTATCTGTCACCGTGATAGCTCCAACAACCAGACCATTACGTTTATTGGTAATAATAGAGCGCACCCCTTTACCACCACGATTCGTCTGCCTAAAGTCTGTTACTTTAGAACGCTTACCAAATCCATGTTCACAAACTACCAAGAGAGAGTTATCCTCGGTTACAACAACCAATGATACGACACGATCATCATTATTCTTCAACGATACTCCACGTACCCCTCTTGCAGTTCTTCCCATTGCACGAACAAGGGATTGATCAAAACGCACAGCCATTCCATGACGAGTAAAGAGCATGATCTGATCTGTTTCTTTTACTAGTTTTGCAGAAATCACCTTATCTCCTTCATCGATGGAGATTGCGTATACCCCTTTCTTTCTTGGTGAGGAGAAGCTCTCTAGGAGAGTTTTCTTGATCACACCATTTTCGGTAGCAAGGACGATAGATGCTTCTTGTTCAAAAGAAGATACACGCAATACTGCTGCAATTTCTTCTTCTTTCCCAAAACCTTCTAATAAGTTAATCAGCGCTTTTCCTTTTGATCTTCTTGATCCTTCAGGAATTTGCCATGCTTTTAACCAATAACATCTACCAAAGCTGGAGAAAACAAGAAGGTGATCATGAGTAGAGGCTACATAAACATCTTTTAGGCCATCGGCATCTTTTTTCATGTCTACACCAATGACTCCTGTACCACCCCGTCTTTGCTCACGGAAGGTATCCATTGGCATACGCTTGATATAATCATCGGTAGAAATGGTGATGATCACAGGCTCATTAGCTATCAGATCTTCCATCTCTAACCCTTCTTCCTCTGAAGCGACGATGGTAGTAAGTCTTTTCTTTTTGTCATATTTACGCATATCTTCCAGCTCGCCCTTGATAATATCAAGAACCATCTGTTTAGATGCTAAGATGGATTGTAGGTGCTTAATCTTAGCAAGAAGAGCTTGGTATTCTTTTTCAATCTTATCACGCTCAAGACCCGTTAATTGATACAAACGAAGCTCTAGCACTGCATCTGCTTGACGCTCAGAAAGGTCATATTTTGCAATCAATGCTACTCTTGCTTCTTTTTTATCCGCGCTTTTCTTGATTAAATTTACAATCTCATCGAGCTTGTTTAGAGCTTTTAAATACCCTTCTAAAATATGAGCTCTTGCTTCTGCTTTTTTCAGCTCATAACGAGTACGACGACGAACCACCTCCACACGGTGATCAATCCAACAAGTGATCATATGCTTAATGTTCATCACTCTTGGAAGGCCGCCATCTAATGCTAGCATGTTACAACCAAAAGTTACTTGGAAGTCTGTGAACTTATAGAGTTGATTCACAATCACATCAGGAATTTCTCCCCTTTTAAGGTCTAGCACTACTCGAAGACCTTGTCTATCTGATTCATCGCGAATATCTGCAACACCTGTCATTGTTTTTGCATTGACCAGCTCCGCTATCTTTATAATAAGCGCTGCCTTATTCACTCCAAATGGAAGCTCATCTAATACAAGAGTAGACTTATCGCCTTTTCCTTCTTCTACGTGGAAAACTCCACGTACGCGAAGCTTTCCTCTTCCCGTATGATAGGCTTCTTTGATCCCTTTCATCCCACAAATAATCCCGCCTGTTGGGAAATCAGGACCAGGCATTACGCCCATAATCTCATCCACCGTCGTATCAGGATTATCAATCACCATAGAAGTTGCAGCAATCAGCTCACTTAAGTTATGAGGAGGAATATTAGTTGCCATACCCACGGCAATACCTGTGGATCCGTTACAGATAAGGTTTGGAAACCTTGAAGGGAAAACAACGGGCTCTTTTTTTGTCTCATCATAGTTAGGAACATAATCTACTGTCTCTTTATCTAGATCATCCATTAAAGACATCGATGGACCAGTAAGCCTTGCCTCTGTATAACGCATAGCAGCTGGAGGGTCCCCATCTACAGAACCAAAGTTTCCCTGTCCATTAACCAATGAATACCTCATGACCCAATCTTGTGCCATACGAACAAGAGTTGGGTAAATCACCCCTTCACCGTGTGGGTGAAAGTCTCCAGAAGTGTCACCGGCAATCTTGGCACACTTTCTATGCTTTCCTCCTGGAGAGAGGCTAAGCTGACGCATTGCATATAAAATACGTCTTTGTGAAGGTTTTAAACCATCTCGTACATCAGGAAGTGCTCGAGAAATGATTACCGACATCGAATAACGAAGGTAACTCTCCTTCATCTCTTCTTCAATATTCTTCTCTACAATTATTTCTGAAGTTTGTTCATTATCACTCATACTTTATATTCCTTAAATATCTAAATCTTTTACTGAAAGAGCGTGGTTTTCAATAAATGCCCTTCTTGGAGGAAC
>JAHZKV010000090.1 GCA_022600215.1 bacterium | reverse complement strand
GGTTTTTTCTTATGATAAACAACCTCCTAGAAACGTCTGATAATTTACATTATGTAAAAACCATCATTTATATTGGTCTAAAATAATGCTTAGACTAAACTTGTTTGTTACATATATGGAGGGCTTAATATGTTGCCACAAACTAGATCAGATGCTGCTTCTTTATTTTTTCAGGAAATGGATTATAGAGAAACGTTTGAAGTCCAACCTGGGATGCTAAATGCTATTCGAAAAGAACGTAAATACAATCAAAGAGTTCTAGAAATATGGCAGCGTTGGATCATTGTAATCTCTTCCTTTTTTGTATTTACTATTCAAGTATCTATGAGTCTTGTTTGCAGCTCAATTATAAATGAAGAGCTTGTTTTGAAAAAAATCTATTTTATTTGGTTTTTATATAGTATTCCTCTTATTTCAGGTGTAGCAATGTATATTGATCATTACTATGTACATCCAAACCGTTCGTGTTTAACAGAAGATCCTATTTTATTTCATTTAGGAGTTCCAAAGATAGAGGATCAATGGGACAATGAGCGATCAGAACTACAAGGATGTATTGTAGGTCCCTTTTTTGGGTGCATTAGTTCTTGTGCTATCGTTTCTCTTACGAAAGGTACCCCTGCTTATAGATGGGCTCTAATTGGGTTTTTAATTATTATTTTGGTAACCCAATATTTCAAGTTACAGCCTCATATTAATAGAATAGAAAGAGAAGCTAATAATAAAACTGAAATACAAAAATTAGCAACATCTGCTACCTCCACCACTTACAAAGTTATGATTGAGAATGCACAAACTACCAAGGATTTGCTCCTTCCGCTATACATGATATACTCAAACCCTAAAAATTCTATGACAAAAGGCCAAAGAGACCTTGCAATAGAGAGAATTCAAAAACTGATCCATGATCGTAATCAAACACTTCTTAGAGACAACTAACCAAAGATGTCTTTGCCCATCACTTTACTTTTTTGATCTTTGGTCCGCTTTTCGAGGGCAATAAGCTGGGAAGCTACTTTCTTTTTTTGTGCTTCGGAGAAATAGTCGATAAATAAAATGCCATTTAGATGGTCAATTTCATGCTGCAGGCACTTGGCACGCCAGGTGTGCTCTTTTTTAGAAGTGACTCTTTTGCCATCACGATTGGTATATTCAATATCAATATCGTAAGATCGAGAAACATCTACTGTTACGCCAGGAATAGAGAGACATCCCTCTGGTTTGACGAATTTCTTTTCTGAAAAGCGAGTGATCACGGGATTGATATACACTTCTGGTTCTTCTAGCACCTCGGGGTAACCATCTTCCTCCGTTTCCTTTCCCCAAATGTTAACGAAGATACGAAGATCATATCCAATTTGAGGAGCTGCAAGGCCTGCGCCATTTTGTGCTTTGACCGTTGAAATCAGTTCATTGATCACCTTTTTCACAAAAGGAGTGATCTCCTCCACCTCTTTACATTTTTTACGGAGGACAGGCTCTCCTAGATAGCATAGTTCTTTCATTGCTTCCTCTTACTCTACATCTTCAACCGATTCAATTTCTACGGGTTTTGCGGTAGGAATTTTAGAAAGACCATGAGACCAATAAGTTAAGATCATACATCCAGCAAAAAATGCTACAGCCAAGTAAGCGGTGATCTTTTTTACCACATCTGCAGTAGAGGATCCAAATACGGATGAAGAGCTATCTCCACCAAAAGATGCTCCTAGACCTAAAGTTTTGCTCTCTTGCATCATCACAAGCAACGATAAGAGAACCGCTACGCCCAAATACAAGAATATAAATAGAAAAAATAATAATGACATTAGATACTTACCTCGTTTATCAACTGATTAAATGATAATGGATCAAGCGATGCACCTCCAACAAGGGCACCATCTACATTATCAATAGACAAAATTTCTGCGATATTGTCGCTCTTTACAGAGCCACCGTACAAAATACGAATCCCCTCCCCTTTTTCTGGAGTGAACTCTAACAACTTTTCTCGGATATAGTTATGTACCTCTGAAATAATATCAGGGGTAGCAACTTTTCCAGAGCCAATAGCCCAAACTGGTTCGTAAGCAATAGTGACAAGGTCCCAATGAGAACCAATCAAAGCAGAGAGAGCATCCAGCATTACAGAGATCACCTCTTTGGTCTCCCCCAGCTCCCTTTCATCAAGAGTCTCCCCTACACACAGAACAAAAGGCATATTTTCTACCACAGCCCGCTCAACTTTTTTGGTAATCACATCATTACTCTCTAAAAAGATCTTACGGCGCTCACTATGACCAAGCATCACAAAATCTGCGCCCACATCTTTCAGCATAGAAGCAGATATCTCGCCAGTAAAAGCTCCATGGCTATGCTCAGACATATTTTGAGATCCAATAGCAATCTCTTTAGGAGCAGCATTTTTTAGATCTCTTAGCGCAAGAAATGATGGAATAATCGCAATATCAACTTCTTTTTGAGCAGAAAGATTTTCCACAAAATCTACTGCTTCCTTGCGAAGCTTGTGCATTTTCCAGTTTGCTATAATAATTTTTTTCATAGAGACAAAGTATAGCAAAGAAAGAGGTTCATTTTCAAGTTGAAAATTTGTCTTTGATCGCTTATCCTTACTCCAATGGAAAAAACCCTAAAAAATATTCACACCGTATCTTCCTTGACAGGAGAAATTAAAAATCTTTTTGAGATCAATTTCAAGTATATCAAGGTAAAGGGAGAGGTTTCCAACCTTAAAAAACAGCAAAGTGGGCACGTCTATTTCACCCTTAAAGATAAGATGAGCGCTATCTCTGTGGCTCTTTTTGCCGGAAATGCACGAAATACGCTCACTCCAAAAGATGGGGATGAGATAATTATTGAAGGAGAGATCTCTCTTTATGCTCCTCGAGGTAGTTATCAAATTATCGCAAAAAAGATCAGTAAAACAGGTGCTGGTGATTTGTTGATGAAACTCCACCTCTTAAAAGAGGAACTGCAAGGAAAAGGTTACTTTGATAAAGACATCAAAAAGCCTCTACCCACTTTCCCAAAGAAGATTGGGGTAGTAACAAGTGGTACAGGCTCTGTGATCAAAGATATTATCCATGTACTTTCTAGGCGTTATCCCAACTTCCAACTGGTCCTAAACCCTGTTGCAGTGCAAGGCGCTGGAGCAGAAATTGAAATAGCGCGAGCCATTGATGATTTTAATAAGCACAATCTGGTAGATGTAATGATTGTGGGAAGAGGCGGCGGCTCGCTGGAGGACCTATTTTGTTTTAATGAGAAAATAGTAGCAGAGGCCATTTATCGCTCCAAAATCCCTATTATCTCTGCCTGTGGGCATGAAACAGATTTTACTATTGCAGATTTTGTAGCTGATGTTCGTGCTCCTACCCCTTCTGCAGCGGCAGAAATAGCGGTGCCTGATAAAAAAACGATCGAGCTAAACCTAGCAAAGCTCTCTACCTCTATCACTAACTGTACCCTCTCCAAGATGAAAGCCTTTAAGCTTGCTATGCAAAAAATGGCAAAAAACAGATGTTTTGAATCTCCTTATTCCATGCTCTCTATTTTCATTCAAAATGTAGACAATCTTGTTTCTGGAATTGACAATGGTATGCAGCGACTAATTCGTGGAAAGAAACAGTTTGTGGAAGAGAAAAAGCGAAGCCTGCAACTATTTTCCCCACAAAACAGAATAAAGCGCGCCAGAGAACAAATGAAAGCTATTGCAGACCATCTCACTTCGATCAACCCTAAAAACCTATTGAAAAAAGGGTACTCCCTCCTCTTCAAGGAAGGAACAAAAGAAGTCATCACTAATACCAATCAAATACAAGAGGGCGATTCTATCGAGGCAAATCTCTCCTGCGGCTCTCTTGCAGCAACCATTACGAAAATAAAGGATACAAAATGAGCAAAGATAAAACATTTGAAGAATCTTACGCAAGGCTAGAAGAAATCTTAGAGAAGATCAATCTAGGTGAGGTCTCCCTAGAAGACTCCATCACTTTGTATGAAGAGGCAGACTCTCTTATTGGGAAGTGCAATAAGAAAATTGACTCTGCTGAAAAAAAGATCACGACGTTGATGAAAAATAGGGAAAAAGAGCTCGTTCTAAATGAGGATGGCGCTCCTGTGGAAACAGAATTTAGCCATGATAAGGATAGTCCTTCTTTTTCTTGAATATTAGCTTATCTCTTGATAAAGATAGAAAAAAAGAGGAACTCTCATGAAAATAGGGTTATGCCCCAGCTATAAAAAAGCACCTGCAAAGAATTTCGTCCTCCCCATTGTCGATTATCTCCACCAAAAAAATATGGAAGTATTCTTAGATGAAGAGATGAAAGATGACTTCCAACTCCCTCTAATTACCAAAGATACCCCCATCGATATCTTTATCACCCTCGGCGGTGACGGCACCCTCCTTTATTTTGTTAGCAAGTATATCGATCGTAAAGATGCTGTTTTTACCGCTATTAATTTTGGATCGCTCGGTTTTATGGCAGATATTCGTATAGAAGAGTTCGAAGGATATCTAGATGACCTTGTGGAAAAGAAGTGGGAAGCCAAGGAGCGTGTGATGATTGATGCCACCTCTCCAGAAGGAAGAAATTTCTTTTCGGTTAACGATGTTGTTTTTCATCGAGGAAGTATCAAATCCATGGTAGAACTAGAAGTGACTATCGATGGTGTATATTTCAATACTTTCCAAGCAGATGGTCTTATCATCTCCACCCCAACAGGATCCACTGCGTACTCTCTAGCAGCAGGCGGCCCTATTATGTGCCCTACCATCGAAGCGCTTGTGATAACCCCCATTTGCCCACACGCACTCACTACAAGGCCATTTGTCATCCCTGCTACATCCACGCTTAACATAACCTCTCTCTCTAAAGAAGAAAACATTACCGCAACCGTAGACGGACTCACCTCCTTCTCCCTAGCTCCAGGCCAAAGCTCCACCGTTTCCCTCAGCAAAAAGACCTTCAAGCTCATCTCTTTCCCAGAAAAAAACAACACCTTCTATGCCACCTTACGTGAAAAGCTCGACTGGAAAGGCTTTCACTAAACTTAGGGTTTCATACTAAGAACCCAGTTAAGGGCCGCGCCCTTAACAAACCCTTCGCTGATATTTTTATGTGAACAAAAAAATATACTAATACTATCTACTATAAAGTATTGAAACTGATATATTACATATCGCGCAACAAGCTAGAATTTTGATTGGTAGACTCTACCAGAAATAAACAATATCTTATATGTCACCTTTAGAAAGGTTTTCCTTAAATTTTTCAATATATTCAATGAAAGATAGATTAAAATTAATCATTTCTTTATAATGTTGCAAACTTTTTAAAGGGAGATAGTATGGTTTTTGTAAGTACAACGGGAACATGGGGTTTGTGTGCAACCAACAACAGAGTTTGGAACGAAGGACTTTACAGAGAGCTTTATATTAGCGCCAAGGATAGAGACTACATTGTTACTCGATCTAAAATAGTGAACCTAGTAGGAGGAATCCTTGGTTATATACCTGGAGTAAACTTTTTCTCTGGACTCACTAGAATTGGCTGGGGCTGCTATCTTATTTATAGAGCATCTGACTGTGTAATAGATAGGCACATTGGGAGGCCCATATATGATGATAACAAAGAATTTATCGGATACGAAATAACAGATACAAGGGGTTTGTATAATAGAGGAGCCTTTATTGGAGTTTGCCAAATTGGAAGAGGAACATTAGAAATGTTGAATATGCGAGTAGTAAACCTTGTTCTAGGCATTCTCCTAACAATTCCTAATCTATGTGTAGGCTTTCTTGCCATAATTGATTATAATGGATCAGCTCCCGGTTGTACCAGACAAACGCGCCCTGATCATAATTTTGGCTTACTGAATTTTATTCATGCATTTTAGATTGTAGGAAACATATATGTAATTCAAACAAAGGGAAAAGCATGTTGCTTTTCCCTTTATTTTTTGTGTATGCACAAAAAATCCACGAAGGGATTGCAAAGGGTTATTACCCTTTGCCGGGGTGTGGGGCAGAGCCCCACATTAATAACTGTGATCGGTAAGCTTGGTTTTGCCACGGAAGATGGTATACAAGATAGCGCCGTATAGTAGGATCATTGGGATACCGATCACTGCAATGATTAGCGTGATAGCAAGCGTGGTCTTTTGTGCAGAGGCATTATACAAAGTTAGGGTATTTTCTAAATAATGGAGAGAGGAAGGGATCATATTTGGGAAGGTTCCAATAAGAGTTAGCACGAAAAACAAAGTAATCGTCAACATAGAACATAAGAAAGTATAGCCGTACTGTTTTTTGAATAAAAAGTAAGGGATAGCAAGCATGGAAAGTGCTAGTACAGCAGGGACTATGAAAAACACGGGCTGCTCTACAAAAATAGAGGTGATTCTTGGTATCATGGTCCATGTCCAGATGGTTGCTCCAATAAAGAGAAGATAAAAACAAGGGATAATAATTTTTGCATAATTGTGCAATTTTTCCTGCAGCTCCCCTTCTGTTTTAAGGAGAAGAAAAATATTTCCATGCATAGCAAAGAGGGAGATAGCAAAGATTCCCACATAGATAGCGTAAGGAGAGAATACGTCAATTAGAGAGATATAAAGCTCTCTCTCGGCTGTTACAGGAACTCCTACTAACAAGTTTGCAAGAAGCACACCTGCAGTAAAAGTAATGATTGTAGATGCTGCCCAAAATACGGTATCCCAAAAGTATCTCCAGGTAAGTGACTCTTCCTTGGAACGGAATTCAATAGCCACTGTTCTTGTAATAATTCCAAGAAGCATCAGCATAATAAGGAGGTAAAAACCAGAGAGCAAAATAGCATACACATCAGGAAAAGCTACAAAAAGCGCTCCCACAATAGCTATAAGCCAAACTTCATTCCCATCCCAAAATGGCCCAATAGAATTTAAAAAGATTCTGCGGTCCTTATCTTTTCCAGCAAAGATCTGTAAGATACCCACTCCAAGATCAAAACCATCTAACACCACATAAAAAACTACCGCTGCACCCACAATTAGGTAGCATAGGATTTGCATTACTTCAATTGACATAGTTTAGCCTCTACTGGTTATGTAATTCTAAAAATGGATCTCTGTATTCGCCATCTGATTTTTCATCATCAAAGACAGGACCTTTTTGGATTTTTTTGTTTAATAAGAATACGAACAAAGTCCCCATCATCGCGTACATGGCGCAAAACATCACTAAAGATGCAATCACATCCCCACGATTAACTACACGAGAAATTCCTTGTGCTGTTCGCATCACCCCATGCACTATCCATGGCTGACGTCCTACTTCTGCGGTAAACCATCCAGCTATATTTGCTGCGTATGGAAATAATATAGAGATGATCGCTAAAAATAGAATCCATTTTCTCCGCTCAATACTTCTCCAAAAGATCAGACCAAGCATTGCTACAAGTAGCATCCCGCCCCATGCATAGATCATAATATGGTAACTATAAAAAACCGTTGGCACATGTGGCCAATCTTCTTTTGGAAAGTTGTTAAGCCCTGGAACTGCTTGGTGGAGATTGTGATAGGTTAGTAAGCTTAGTGCGGATGGGACAGAAATCCCATACACCTTTTCCTTCTCCATGTCTACAAGCCCAATTACAGAAATAGGAGTATTAGGTTTGGTTTCAAATACCGCCTCCATCGCTGCAAATTTTACAGGCTGTACTTTTGAAACAAGGCGCGCGCTGCTATCTGCGGACCAAAGTTGTAAGATAAGCACCACAAAAGCTGCAATGGATGCGCATTTAAACATCTTTACACCAAACATTTGATGTCGTTTTTTTACTATGTAATAAGCAGAGATACTTATCACTAAGAAAATAGCCATCAGTAAGCACCCAAGAAGTACATGACCGAGCCTAGTAAGAAAGGAAGGATTGAAATAAACCGACCATATATCCGTAATCACCGCTCTTTTATGAATCCCCTCTCCTATCACCTTATATCCTGCAGGTGTTTGCATCCATGAGTTTGCCATCACAATCCAAGTAGCAGAAAAAGTAGCTCCTAGCCCTACTAAAATGGTAGCGATGTAGTGTGTTACAGGTTTCACCTTAGTCCATCCAAAAATCATAATTCCCAAAAATCCAGCTTCTAAAAAGAAGGCAAAGATCCCCTCGGCAGCGAGTAACGAGCCAAAGACATTCCCTGCAAATTTGGAGAATTGAGACCAGTTATTTCCAAAAGCAAAAACCTGCACAAATCCAGTAGCTACCCCCATCGCAAAAAACAAACCAAAGATATTCACCAAAAACCTGGTGATATTATAGTAATCCTTGTTTTTAGTTTTAAGGTAGAGCCCTTCCATTATAATGATTACCCAGGCAAGTCCAATAGTCATTGGAGGAAAAAGGTAATGAAAAGTGATATTCAATGCAAATTGAATACGTGATAACATCGTTACGTCCATAGGTGAGCCCTTAAATTTGTCAAAGATTCTTCATAGTAAAATTTTTTCGAATTTACTACAATTGTTTAATAGAAGAAAGTCCACAATAACAAGAGCTGCCATTGCTTCCACAATAACAGGGGCTCGCAAAGCAACACATGGATCATGTCTTGTATTGAGTTTTGGGCTGTAGGTAATGCTCCTCCCACCTGTGGAAAGAGTTTTCATTGGTTTTTTTACTGAAGACGTGGGTTTAAATGGCAATCGAAAGACAATATCTTCCCCAGTAGAAATTCCTGCGAGAATGCCACCATGGTGATTAGATAAAAACTCTCCATCCTCCATTTCGTCATTATGCTCAGATCCTCTCATCTTACTAGCAGAAAAACCCGATCCAAACTCAATCCCTTTGCACGCATTGATGGAAAGCATAGCTTTTGCTAAGTTTGCCTCCATCTTCTCATAAATAGGATCGCCAAGGCCAGCAGGGACGTTCTTGATGATGCATTCGATAATTGCTCCTACAGAGTCTCCTTCTTCCATTACTTTTTCAAGGATCGCTTTAAAATTGGAGGTTTCTCCCCCAACTTCTACCACTTGTGCTTGAATGTCAATATCACCCAATAGCTGCTTTGCCACTGCACCTGCCGCAACACGTACACTCGTCTCACGAGCAGAGGCCCTTCCCCCACCTCGATAATCAAAGATACCATACTTTTTTAAATACGAATAATTCCCATGCCCTACTCGAATCACCTCCTTTACCTCATCATAGGAACTAGACTGATGATCAAGGTTAGGAATCCAAAGAGTAATAGGTGCTCCTGTGGACTTACCTTCAAATACTCCTGACAAGATCTCTACATGGTCCTTCTCTTTTCGTGGAGAAGTAAAAGGGGAGCTTCCGGGTCTTCGCCTTTTCATATCTTTTGCTATCAAGTCTTCATCAATGAGCAATCCAGCAGGACACCCGTCAATTACGCATCCTATTCCTTTCCCATGTGACTCTCCAAAAGTAGTGACTGTAAACTGTTTGCCAAAAGAATTTGATCCCATTTCCCCTCCACTTGTTCTTGCGCAATCTCTTTATACATTCGATCCCTACGCGCATACATTTCTTCTAATCTTTTCCCCTGCAGATAGACTCTAGGAGTATTATCCCAACGCATCTGAAGTATTTCTAGCTTTTCATACAAATAGATCACCGTGCCCAATTGAGGTAGGATAGTTTCCGCTCCATCTATTTCCACTATGCCTCCTCCACAAGAAATGATTAACCCCTCTTCTAAAGCTAACCCTTCTAAGAGCTCCTTTTCTAGCGAGCGGAATTTCTTTTCTCCAAGCTTTAAAAAGATCTCTCTATTCGTATGTTTATTTCCAAAATGCCCATTTATCAAAAGGTCCGTATCAATCCATTTTCGTTGGAGTAGTTTCCCAAGTTTTTCTCCAAAAAAACTTTTCCCCACCCCCTGAAAACCAATTAATACGATGTTTGTCATTTTTTCAACTCTATCTTCCATCCACATCTCATAAAGTCATATATTCCTGTTGGGTAGGTTTTGACCAAAGCCTCTGGTCCCTCAATCATTGATTTACCACTAGCTCCCGCTGCCGCTACCATTAACGACATCACCACACGGTGATCCTCCATTCCAGAAAGGTGTGCTCCAAGGAGCGAGGAAGGATAGATAAGAATTCCATCTTGTTTTTCCTCTACTCTTGCTCCCATTTCGGAGAGTTGCTCCACCATCACCGCAATACGGTTAGATTCTTTCCATCTGGCTATTTCTGCCCCTTTGATAAGGGTTCTAGTATGAGCAAAGGTTGCAACAACAGAAAGGATAGGCAAAACATCAATGCAATGATTAATATCCACATCCACCCCATATAATTTCCCAGGCAAGTGTCCCACCAAGGCCTTATCTTCCCTAAAAGCAATCTTTGCACCCATATCTCTAAAAATATCTAACGCTTTTCTATCTCCTTGCTTACTTTCAGGATCTAGGCCATGAACTACCATCTTTCCTCCTGTCACAAGGGCTCCTGCAAGTGGAAAGAGCGCTGTGCTGTAATCCCCTCCAATGGTCAATGAAAACCCAGGATAAGAAGCCCTTCCATCCACTTCAAACACTTGGTAATCATCATGGTGAACACCTATTCCCACAGACTCTAACCAATGCATAGTTAAATCTACAAAAGGTTTTTCCCCAGCCTGAATCACATAAATTTCCGAAGGGCCCTCTAAAAATGCCGCAGAAAATAGTAAAGAGGAAACTGGCTGGGAGTCCTCCCCCTCAATCATCATAGATCCTGCCACCAATCTTCCTTTTATAGACAAATACCCATCCTTGCTCTCCGCAAATGTTTTGGTTTTCATCCCAGCCTTTTTATATACATCCAGCAAAGGTTTTACCGGCCTTCTTGTTTTAATAGAGGTATCTCCTGTAAAAAACACTTCTCCCTTTACCAAACTCGCAAGAGAGAGTAGAAAACGAAGTGCAAGCCCTGAATTACCTACGTCAATCACTTTATCTGGACAGGTAGGTTTTCCTGCAACACCTTCAATTTGGACACAGTTTCCATCGAGTTTTATTTTAGCACCAAAGGCTTCCACCCCTTCGAGCATGGCAAACGTATCAGGCGAAAGAAGGATATTCTGAATGTGGGAGGTCCCCCTTGCCATGGCAGCAAAAATGATGGCTCTCATCGTCTCTGATTTAGAAGGAGGGATGTAGACTTCCCCTGACACTACGCTTGGCTCTATGATACAATGCATTTTTTCTCCTTTCCTATTATGCTAAGCACTTCTAATACTAACTCTTTGTCAACGGGGTGTGCAAAGACGCCATCTCTTTCATAAGGCGATCCTACCCCTTTAAGTAACACAAAATGGGGGGCACCCTTTTTATTCTTTTTATCCGCTGCCATCGCTTGATAAAGTTCATTCTTATCAAAGGGCAAAATAGTCTGATTACAAAAGCTCTCTATCCACTGAAGATCTTTCTTAGAAAGGAGCTTTAATCGATAACTTAATAGAGCAATAAATCGCAATCCTACCCATACAGCTCTCCCGTGAGATACTTGATAAGCAAAGATTTTTTCATAAGCATGAGCAAAAGTATGCCCTAAATTCAAGATAGCCCTTTCTCCCTTTTCTCTTTGATCGCGCTTTACCACTGCTGCTTTTGCAGCTCTTGCTTTTGTAAAGACCTCCCCTTTTAAAAGATCTTTTCCACAAAGACATGCCATTTTCACTACTTCTGCATATTGATCGTCAAAAAGCTCTTTTGGCAAGGTATCTAAAAATGCTGTAGTGAGGCACGAATCTCCTGGTTCGTAAAAAGTACCGAGCAGATTTTTCCCATGCCTCGTATTGATCCCATTTTTGCCCCCAACACTTGCATCTACATAACCAATAACGGTGGTTGGTATAAAAGATAGGAAAACCCCTCGCATGTATGTTGCAGCTATAAATCCTACAAGGTCAAGCGTTGCTCCCCCTCCAAAGCCAATAAGTTCACTATCACGTCCATATCCATGATCGAGCAAATAATTCTCCACCCGCATTTTTTCTTCCCGGCATTTTGCTCTCTCTCCCCTTGCAATAACAATCCAAGGAAGCTTTGATTTACTTAAAAGATTTGCGTAAAGACGAGCCACCTCAAGATCCACTATTACCAAGGGTCTTCTCCCTCTTTCATGTACTCTCTTTACAAATGCAAAGAATTCGGCAAAAAAAGGGGCGCTCATACACAAAAACCGTGAAATTTATTGAGAATAGATATACAATATACGAAACCAAAATAATTTGCCTATGGAATTTATTGTCATCACAGGGCCTACATTTTTTGATGCTGAGAGCAAAATAGCAAAAGCTCTAGAGTCTTTTGACGGTATAGAGCTACGCCTTGATATGTTTCGTTCCTATACTAAAGCCGAGCTAGAGGAAATTGTGGCAAGATGTCAGGAAAAGGGAAAAAAGGTTATTTTCACCTTGAGATCTCAAAAAGGTGGCGGTGCATTTTCTAAAAGTTATGCCCAGTTAGAAGAAAAAATTTTTGAAATATCACTTTTATCTCCAACCTATTTAGATGTAGAAAGTTCCCTCTCTGCAGATCTTTTCCAAAATCTATCTCATGCAAAAGTTATTGCTTCTTTCCATGATTTTGAAAAAACACCTATTCGTTTAGAAGAAATCCTCACCTTGATGCAAAAGAAAAATGCCTACGGTTACAAACTTTGCACCACCGCTTTGGATGAATCCGATGCCTTTCGTATGCTTAGTCTCGTGCATAAAAAAAGCAAAGAAGGGATGAATCTTATCGGTCTTTGTATGGGAGAGAAAGGAAAAGTTACTCGAGAAGATGGATTAAAAGTAGGGAATTATTTAAACTATCGAATTCTTTCTAGTAGAGATAAAGTTGCAGGAGGCTTAATTTTTGCTTGAAGTTTTAAGAGAAAAAGGAGAGAAGGGACATAAAGAGGTCTTTTAAAAATAAAGGAAAAATAAGTCGTTGAACATTTTTACGTATCTAAATCCTATTATTGAGATACTCATTATTACGATAATGATCAACTACCTCCTTTCTTTCTTTTGGAGCACTAGATCAATGGACTTGCTCCTTGGATTTTTTGCTTTCCTCCTTATTTACGCTTTTTCTTCCCTACTCCCCTTCCCTGTGCTGCATAAAATCATGCTCCTTATTGCAAATGTAGCGATCATTGCGATCATCGTCATCTTCCAGCCAGAGCTTCGCGTTGCGTTATCAAAACTTAGCTTAAAAGGAAGAAGATTCAAGCAACTGAATGATTTTGATTCTTTCTTAGAAGAACTTACCTCTGCTGTATATAACCTTGCATCCAAGCAAACAGGGGCGCTCATTGTCTTAGAGAGAGAAGACTCCCTTGAAGATTTTATCAATAAATCTAGCCTACTTGGAGCAAAATTTAGCAATGAGTTAGTGGATGCTATCTTTTCTCGCTACTCCCCGCTACATGATGGCGCTGTTATTCTCCGTAATCAAGAAATTGCCTCTGCAGGAGCCATCTTACCTCTTGCAGACACTCCTCATGTGCAAAAGAACCTTGGAACAAGACACCGCGCAGCGGTAGGGCTAAGCATCGCAACCGATGCTGTAATCATCGCCGTCTCTGAAGAGACAGGGAAGGTCTCTATTGCAAGAGAAGGGATTATCACCAGAGGCATCAAAATTGAGCGATTCAAAGTGATCATAAGATCTCTTTTTGGATCTGAAGATGATGCAAAAAAAGAAGAACCAAAAAGGAAGCTTGCCGGATGGAATGGAGCATAAGAAATCTATTTAAAGTAGTATTTTTAGACAATATCTTCCGAAAAGTAGTTTCTTTAATTGCTGCCATTATTATCTGGTTTGTGATCAACAAATCCATGGAAAGACCGGTTAACTTCACTTCTATCAATACTAAAATTATCGAAGAGAGTCTTTAATTTCTATGCCACACAGGTACTATTTTGACGGCCCCCTTTTAGAAGGAACCACCATTCACCTCGCAAAAGATGAACTCAAGCACCTAAAAAATGTGATGCGCACTAAAAAAGGGGCAGAAATTGAAATTATCAATGGAAAAGGAGCTCTTGGAAAAGCCACCTTTGCCGAGGAGATCATTTTATATGAAGTGCTTGAGCAAAAAACGCCTGTGGAAAAAGGCTTAGCTCTTGCTCTTACAGAGCCAAAAGTGCTAGAGCTTGCCATTGAAAAAGCTACTGAAGTAGGCATTACGGCCTTTTACATTTTCCCATCTCATAAAAGTAAATTAAAAGTGCTTTCCGACAATAAAAGAGATAGAATTGAAAAAATCTTGGTCTCTGCCATGAAACAATCCAAGCGCCTTTTCTTACCTACTATTGAATTCCTTTCAAAAAAGGAAGAACTCCCAAAAAAAGAGAGCTACTTGCTAGCTGATTTTAATGGGGAATCTTACGAAAAAAGCCCCCTTGCACAAACTTTTATTATCGGTCCTGAAAGTGGTTTTTCTAGAGAAGAAATAGCCTTTTTTAAAGAGGAGCTTGGAGCAAGAGGTGTTTTGCTATCTGATGCTGTTTTGCGCGCTGAAACAGCTGCTATTTGCGCTGCACACTTACTGAGTTTATGTTAACCCTTTTGCCTTCATCATCTCTTCTTTGGTTGGATCCTCTGCCTTAAAGACCAATCCTAAAGCTGGCTCAAGACGTACCTTATCCCCCTCTTTTAAAAGGGACATTGCTCCTTCTGCTCGTTTTACAAAGGCAATGCCATGCTTTTCCGAAAATGCCAATAAACGCTCTTCTGAAACCTTGTCATATAGTGCATTTTGTAGCACCACCCCACTGACATCAGCCAAGTCTATTGCCGTCTCATCAAAAAATTCTCTCAATACTGCAATCTTCCCTTTGTGGGAGGATGACTCTTTCTTCGTTCTGGGGAAATAGTAAAATACCTCCCCTTCCACTTCTGTAGTAGGGCTTTTATTCCGCTTTGCTCCTCGTAATATGGCATTTCCCACACTTTCAATTTGAACGGTGTTGGTGGTAAAGCTTACCCCAAAAGGAACCCCTTGGGTGATTACAATCAAATCACCATAATGTGCATATTTCTTTTGTAACATAGAGCACACACATGGATAGAGGTTATTATGATCTGCATTTTCAGGCTCTCTCATCGCAGAAATTCCATATAAAAATGCTGCTTGATGATAAGTTGCCTCCTCTGGAGATACTGCTACTACCTTCATCTTTGGTCGTAGGGAAGAAAGCCTCCTTGCTGTTCTTCCTGACTTGGTAAATGCTAAAATAGCGCCTGCTTCAATATCATTTGCAATTTGTACTGCTGAATACGCCACTTTAGAAGAAAGACTTCGCACATGCTCTGGAGTTACTCTATCTACCAGCTCTGCTTTTTCCGCCTCTTTCAAGATGTCACACATCACCGATACGGTATGGGCTGGATGAAGCCCCATTGCTGTCTCCCCAGAAAGCATCGTACACGAGGTCCCATCAAATACACTATTTGCTACATCTGATACTTCTGCACGGGTTGGGCTTTTACTAGAGACCATTGACTCCAGCATCTGCGTTGCAACAATCACAGGCTTTCCCTGCTTATTACACTTATCGATCATCATCTTTTGCATCGGAGGCACTTGAGAAAAAGAACACTCTACCGCCAAATCCCCACGAGCAACCATGATCCCATCAGAAACCTCTAAAATGTCATCAAAATGGTGAATACCCTCTAAGCTTTCAATTTTAGAAAAAACCAGAATATGCGCTGCATCTTCCTTTCGTAGCAACTCTTTGATACTTAAAACATGCTCGGCTGACATGGTAAAAGAGGCTGCTATTGCCTCCACTCCCTGCTGCACGCCATATATAATATCTTCTTTATCCTTCTCTGTTAGAAAAGGGATAGAGAGCTTTACCCCAGGAAAATTTACCGATTTATTAGGTTGTAACACACCAGGAATAGAGATCTTTACCATAAACCCCTTTTCTAGCGACCCAAGCACCTTACCCTTAATCGCCCCATCATCAAATAAAATCGTATCACCCTCTGATAGATCTTCTAAAGCACTCTTTGGAGCAATGGGAATCCCAGCTTGCTCCTGCTTCCCATGCAAAGGGTACTCTTCCCCATGAACAAGCTCCATTTCACTACTATTCTTTGTGCGCACCTCTGGACCCTTGGTATCCAATAAGATAGCAAGCGGTCGATCTAGATCTTTCCTCAGCTCCTTGATATCGGCTATCACTTTGCCATGGTCTTCATGCTCCCCATGACTAAAGTTAAGCCTACATACATCCATCCCCGCATCGATGAGCGATTTAATCCCTTTTTTCGAAGAAACGGATGGTCCTATAGTACAAATCACTTTGGTCTTTCTCATACCTTAAGTGTATCGCACTTTGGTTTGTTTGCAAGCACAAAAAAAGCCCCCTAAAAAGGGGGCTTTAGAATGATAAAATAACAAAGCTTATAAATTTTGTAGCTCAGCAGTTGCAATCCCTGTTAGAAATTTGCGAACTTTCCTTAAGTTATCAAGCTTTTGTTTATCGACCATATTATCCCCCTTTGACTCTACTCTGTCTCTAAGGGACTTCTTTAACGTTTTGATGTTTTTATCAACAACGGCAAGCTGGAATAAAGCACCCGTTTTTTCTTCGATTTGCTTGTTTAACGACTTAATTTGGAAAGTGTTAGTTGCACCCTCTAAAGAGGCCTTTAGCTCTGCAATTTCCGCATTTACTCTCTGTGTTACAGTCTTTATGTTCATAATACACCTCATAATTAATATTATTATGAGTTAATTATAACATAATTATAATTAAAATTACATGTTTAATTATAAGACAAACCGCAACCTGTTGAATGTCACGTGTTTACGGCATTCAAAAATGAATCTAACTTTCACGCTCTAGGCAGACAAACAACCACTCGAGGAGGCTTCCCACCAGCGCCGCTAATTGACGCTCCAGCTTGAGAAAGTATAGCGCTTCTTTCACGTAAAGCTCTAGCCTCCAAAGCCACTACTGCTCTCCCAAGCTCTGCTATACGCTGATTATTTACTTGAATTTGTCTTCGACATCGCTGGAAGCGATCTCTTTGAAGATAATCATTAGGAGTTGCCCTACAAAATAGATCCTTCCAAAAAAAGCCTCTTAATGTGACTTTTCTTTGTCTATTTTGAGCCGCCAATTTCAAGTTCTGTCGAGCTAAACGATTGATCTGACTTTGATCAGCTCGAAAAAGAGCCCCTTTTAAGACATATTCTTCCAGTTCTCCACTATTTGCTGTGGATAATTTTATTGCTGATTCTACCTTATCCATATCATTCCCCTTAGTTTTTAACTCTACTAAAACGTTCCATAACCTTTTGTTGCCATGCTATCTAAAAATCTAATCCCAACCCTTCTTCTATCAGCAGCTTCATCCGTTTTTTTTCTATACTCAAGGGCTTGCTGATTTAACTCCTGCACTCTTGCAGCAAGCAATGCTAGATTTGATCTAACTCTTTTTATCCTCCTTTGTAAATTGCGAATAGTTGGGGCTGTTTGCACATTTACCTTACAAGAAGTACAGGTAAAAATATGTAACAAAATGATCCATAAATTTTTCTTTGGTGTTTCTATTTCCGATAAAGAACCAACTTGAACTTGAAGTTTATCTATCAATTCATTTGATAATGTTTCATATTCTGGATCTACCTCAAAAGTACTTCCTGCCCGCACCTCTATACCCGCATTTCCATTGTCATTATAATTTAAAATTTTATCCATATTTCCCCCTTTTTGTTTATCTACGCCCTCTTCTTGGAAGGAATCTAGTCGAAGTAATCGCTACTACCACTCTACTAGATTCCACATCTGTTGCAGCTGAACTATTATAGTTTTGAATGCTATCAGTTAAAAAATCTAAATAGCGTGCAATCTTGGCTGCTTTGCTTACGTGATGCCCACATAGTATTATGCGGAAAATTTGCTTCCAAGAAAATCCTTGATTTCTGTTTTCAAGGTGAGCAACTTCTTCCATTAATTGCCTCAAAATAAGGCAATAGTTTTTATCCAATATAAATGTTGCGCCCCTAGAAATATAAGTGCGTATTTCCCTCTTATCTCTAATATTTAGCAACACAGGATCCATATCTACCTCACTTAAAACCTGGTGAATTTTACCGTATCTTCATATTTCAAGCCACCTTTTTTCAAAAAAAAACTTTACTCTTTAAGGGTAAGCAAGATACTATTCTTTACTAAAATAAGAGTTTGGTAGATACTTGTTCTATGCATAAAAAACGCTCTATCACCTTAAAAGGAGTGAAGGTTCATAACCTAAAAAATGTCGATCTATCCCTACCAATTGGGGAGATGATTGCATTCACTGGTGTTTCTGGATCTGGAAAATCATCCCTTGCTTTTGACACTCTGTTTATTGAAGGGCAGAAGCGATACATTGATTCCTTATCCAAAAGTGCAAGGCGTGGAATTGGCAAACTTCCATCTCCAGATGCAAAAGAAATCTCTGGTCTCCCACCAACCATCGCTATTGAGCAAAAGACCCTTTCTCACAATCCAAGATCGACCGTAGGAACTATTACCAATATTTACGACCATTTGCGTCTGCTCTTTGCAAATTTAGGAGTAGCTTATTGTCCAGTAAGTGGGGAAAAGGTTTCTCCAGCTACGGAAAAAGAGATCAAAGAGAGTATTTTGGACCTCGGTGATGGGATCAAATCTATATTTTTAGCTCCTTTTGCAAAGGGAAAAAAGGGGGCTTTTAAAGATGATATGGAGCACCTCCTTAAAAAGGGCTTTTACCGGCTCTATATTGATGGTGATGCCTATGATTTAAGTGAAGAAATTCCAACGCTTGATAAAGAAAAAGCCCACGACATTGATATTGTCATTGATAGGTTGATCTTATCAGAGGAAAATAGCGCCCGTATGGACGAGGCAATATCTCATGCATTAAAGGTTGGAGACGGGGTCTTTTCTCTCTTCCTCCCCTCTTTAAAAGAGACAAAGGTTTACTCCCTTTTTAGTTATTCACCAAAATCAGGGCTCTACTACAAAACTCTTGAAAGCGAAGATTTCTCTTTCAACCACCCAAAGGGAATGTGCTCCAAGTGTAAAGGGATTGGTATTTGTGAAGAGTTTGTAATCGAAAAGATCATTGATGAAGATCTAAGCATTCGAGGCGATTGCTGCTCCATTGCTCCACATTTTGATACGGTGAAATGGGGCAATATCTATAAAAACCTAGCAAAACTCTATGATTTTAAGTTAAGCACTCCATGGAAAAAGCTCCATAAAAAAGCTAAAGAGGTCTTTTTATATGGAACGGAGGAAAAATGGGTGAAGATGAAGTTCACCCACCCAGATACTGGATATAAGTGGAGTGACTACGTCGAGTGGAAAGGGGTAATTAACATTGCCAAAGATCGTATCCATGAGTCTTCTACAGAAGTATATAAAAACAAGATGCGTGCCTTGATGGACATCTCCCCGTGCGCCGAGTGTAAAGGGACAAGGCTCAAAGCCTATCCTGCCGCAGCTAAATTTGAAGGGTTAACTATTGCTGCGTGGGCAGCTCTCTCTGTAGAAGAATTTTTAGCTAAAATCAAAAAAGTAAAACTTTCTAAAGAGCAAAAAGTAATCGCAGAGGAGATTCTCAAAGAGATTGTCTCCCGCCTCTCCTTTTTAGTAGATGTAGGTCTTCCTTACTTGACCATTGATCGCACCTCCCCCACTCTTTCTGGAGGAGAAGCGCAGCGAGTGAGGCTTTCTGGATTGATTGGATCCTCATTAACCGATGTCTTATACATCTTAGATGAGCCAAGTATTGGTCTTCACCCAGGCGACAATTTAAAATTGATTAAAACATTAAAAGCGTTGCAAGCGCTTGGCAATACCATCATTATTGTAGAACATGATGAAGAGACGATACTAGCTGCAGACTCTATTGTAGACGTTGGGCCAAAAGCGGGAAGACATGGTGGAAAAGTACTCTTTGCTGGATCGAAAAAGAAGTTTCTACAAGAAAAACAATCCATTACGGCAAACTACTTATCCGGAAGAGAGAGCATCTCTATCCCAAAGCGGAGAAAAATTGATCTAAACAATGTGATCAAAATAGAAAAAGCGGAGCACCATAACTTAAAAAAAGTAGATGTAGCGATCCCCCTCAATGCGATGGTTGCAATTACTGGTATTTCTGGTTCCGGAAAATCCTCCCTTATTTCAGAAACTCTCTATCCATATCTAAATAATATACTCCACAAAACCACTTTGCCTGTAGGAAAGCATAAAAAGATGGTGGGCGAAGAAAAAATCCAAAAAGTAGTTTCCATTGACCAATCACCTATTGGGAGGACGCCAAGATCAAATCCTGCTACGTACGTAGGAGTCTTTACCGATATACGGAAGTTTTTTGCCATGCTTCCTGCTGCAAAAGCTGCTGGTTATAATGAGGGGCGTTTTAGCTTCAATGTAAAGGAAGGGAGCTGTAAAAACTGTAGTGGGATAGGCCAAGTAAAAGTAGATATGGACTTTTTGGCAGATGTTTGGGTGGAATGTGAAGAGTGCTTTGGTAAGCGCTTTGATGCAGGAACGCTCTCTGTTACCTATCAAGGTAAGCATATCTCTGATGTATTGGAAATGCCTATTGAAGAGGCTGCTACCTTTTTTGAAAAGATCCCCTCCATCCATCGAAAGCTCTCCTTGTTGTTTGAAATGGGCCTTGGGTATATCACCCTTGGGCAATCAGCTACCACCCTTTCAGGAGGAGAGGCCCAACGGATAAAGCTTGCATGCGAGCTACTAAAAAAGAAAAGCTCTAATACCCTCTATATTTTAGATGAGCCAACTACTGGCCTCCATTTTTATGATATTGAAAAGCTGCTAAGAATCCTTCATGAGTTAGTAGATAATGGCAATAGCATTGTGGTCATTGAGCACAACATGGATTTGGTTAAAACATGTGATTATGTGATAGACCTTGGACCAAAGGGAGGAAGTGGCGGAGGGAAGATTATCGCTACAGGAACTCCTGAAGAGGTAGCAAAAAGTAAATCCCCCACCGCACCATTTATCAAAGCTGCTCTTAAAGGGGAAAAGACTATTATTGAAGGGGTAGAATCTAGAGTAGAAGAGAAAAAAGAGATAGTGATTACTCATGCCAAAGAGCATAACTTAAAAGATCTCTCTCTTACCCTTCCTAAAGAAAAGATCTCCGTATTTTCCGGCCCCTCCGGATCTGGTAAGACTAGCCTTGCCTATAATACCATTTATTCAGAAGCTCAAAGGCGCTTTGTGGAAACACTGCCACCATTTACCAGACGCTTTGTAAAGGCCATGCCAAAACCTAAATATGGAAGAATTGAAAATCTATCCCCAACGGTGGCAATTGAACAGCGCATGAGAAGCATGAACCCAAGAAGTACTCTTGGAACAATGGCAGAAACCTACGATCACCTTCGCTTGATTTATACTCATATTGGAAAACCTTTTTGCCCAGAGAGTGGCTACCCAATTGTCCAAGTAACCAGTGAAGCCATTGCTCATAGATATAAAGACCTTCCAGAAAAAACAAAAATTACGGTGCTTGCTCCTATTAACACCTCCCAAATAGAGGACTTTGTCAAATGGCAGGAAAAATTTCTTGCAAATGGTTTTTTACGAATTAGGCTCAATGGTAAGCTCTATGAACTAGATGAGGAAATCCCTTTCCGACGTCTGCGAAAAAATAAGCTTGAGCTAGTAATTGATCGCCTGGTCAGCGGTAAGTCTTCTGCAAAACGTATGGTCGCTGCTATCAATCTTGCTCTAAAATATTCCTCTGATGAAGTGATTATCATCGCTGGGGAAGAGGAAAAATATTTCAATCTCTCCTTCTCTGTAAAAGAGACAGGTAAATCTTACCCAAAGATCACCCACCACACCTTCTCTTTCAACCATGCCGAGGGAATGTGTCCATATTGTAATGGCCTTGGAATCTTGATCGATATTGATGAAGAAATGTATGCCTACTTTGGAAGTAACAATGAAGAAATTTGCCCAAGCTGCAATGGCGGAAGGCTCAACCCTCTTGCTTCCAATGTATTGATTGAAGATCTATCTTTGCCAAAACTCTGCTCGCTATCTATTGAAGAAGCAGAAAAATTTGTCAAAAAGATAGAGACGCGCGATACAATCAAAGAGCCTTTGGAAAAGGTCGTCTCTACCCTCTCCTTCTTAAATGAAATTGGTCTTTCCTATTTATCTCTTGGGCGGATGACTAGAACTCTTTCCACAGGAGAGCTGCAGCGCCTTCGCCTTTCTAAGGAGCTGCATAAAGAGCTTACTGGCGCTTGCTATATTCTAGATGAGCCTACGATTGGACTTCATCCGGTTAACAATGAGCTTTTAAACAAATCACTCCTGAAAATGAAAGAGCGTGGAAATACCTTAATTATCGTAGAGCATGACCCCCTCACCATGAAAATTGCCGATCACCTTGTGGATTTTGGCCCAAAATCTGGAAAGAATGGTGGAGAAATTGTCTTCCAAGGAAGCTATAAACAAATGCTCAAAGATAAGCATTCGGTAACGGGACCTTTCCTAGCAGGAAAAGAAAAACTTAACCGCATGACAAAAAAGATTGTCCCTTCCACTTTTTTAGATGTAGAAAAGGTAAACATCCACAATATCAAAGATCTCTCGCTATCTATTCCTCTGGATGGAATTACCACCTTTACAGGCGTTTCTGGTGCAGGAAAAACCTCCCTCGTTATTGATTTTTTATACAATCATCTTGAGGAAAACTTCAAACGGAAAAAGCCTATTAATAAACTCTCCAGAAAAAATGGGGTGATTGATAATTGCAAGGCTTTATCTAAAGTACTACACATCAACCAAACTCCTGTTTCTCTCTCCTCACGATCAGATATTTCCACTTATCTGGATATCCTATCTCCTCTTAGAACCTTTTTTGCAGCTCTACCTGATTCAAAAATCAAAGGATTAAAAGCAGGAAACTTTAGCTTTAATAGTGCTCTTGGCCATTGCAAACGCTGTAAAGGTCATGGCCATGAATGGGTTGATTTGCATTTTTTACCTCCTGTAAAACTCACCTGCTCTTCTTGTAATGGTTTGCGACTAAACCCGTTGAGCTTATCGGTGAAATATAAAGGGCTCTCTATCTCTGAATTACTACAAAACGATGTAGGCGGTGCAAAAGAACTCTTCCCTCCCCTTACAAAAATCACCAAAGCCTTAGATTTACTTGAAGCAACGGGACTATCTCACCTATCCATCAACCGACGTGTGAAAACCCTATCTGGTGGAGAAGCCTCCCGCCTCAAAATTACCAAAGAATTGCTCAGTAAAGATGTAGGGCATACCCTCTACATCTTTGATGAACCTACCACTGGCCTGCACTTTACCGACACGAAATTACTATTACAATTATTTGATACCCTCCTTGAAAAGGGTCATGGTATCTGGATCATCGAGCATAATACGGATATTGTGGAAAATAGTGATACAATCATTGATTTAGGCCCCACTGGAGGCGAGCTTGGTGGCAAGATTGTGGATATGGGCCCTCTTTCAGAAGTGAAAAAACGCAACTTAGCATTGATCACAAACTACTTAGTTTGATATAATCCTCTTTTTGCTGGGGACCTTGTAAATAAGATTATTATGAACCAGGTCAGGACCGGAAGGTAGCAGCCTTAAGTATTTGACCTTATGTTATGAGTGTTCTCCAGCTTTTTTATTAAAAAAAATAACCCTTCCAAAGAAGGGTTACATCAAATAAGCGTCTGCAGTCGCTGATGCCGAATTAGAGACTAAGCTCTGAATGGTATCTTCTGTGCGATGGTGCTTTTTTCTTGTCCATCTCCTGATGCTTCTCTTTTTTCTTATGATCTTTCTTTTGACCACCACCGAAAGTACAAGAAGTTAAAGAAACGCAAAAAACGCTTAAGATAGTGTACATTACATATCTTTTCATATTTTTACCTTATTATTAAAGTTTATTTGTTTGTTCTGGCGTTACTACAAAAGCAGTACAAGATTTACATTTTCTTGGACTCTTTTTTCTTCTGCATTTTTGACGACCGTCATTGCCGCATGATAAGCACATTGCAGCAACTACTGCAAACATTGCAAATTTAGTTAGATTTTTCATAATACCTCTATAGTTAGTATGTTATTTAGTTTTCTTCTTATGCGTTCAGCAAAAAGCTATCCGCAAGAGAAGAGATCTAACCCCAACTAACCAAATTAGGCATTTTTTTTGCAATTTTTTCTTTAATAAATCTTTAAAATAAACCTATCTCTTTCTATGTGATTTTATTAGAAAGAGATAGAATTAGAATCGTTGATTAAAATGGAATTTCTTCGTCAGGCACTTCCGCTTGAGCAGCAGGTGCTGCCCCTCCAAATGCTTGCTCTGGAGCCGCTCCAAAGTTTGGCGCAGCGCTTGCCTGTGGAGATCCTTCTGATTTTGGTTTTCCAAATGGACTAAAGGCAATATGATTAGCGGTGATGTTTAAAGAAACTTGAGTGTTCCCCTCTCTATTTTGATATACTTCTGGCGGCATTAACTCACCACATACTACGATAGGACTACCTTTTTTAAAATATGGCAAGATCTTATCAAAAGTCTCTCCCCAAATAGTTACCTTCATCCAAATCGTTTCATCATTTCCACCCTTACGAGATTTGGTAGCAACACGTAAGCTCGTTACCTTTCTTCCTGATGGGGTAAATCTTGTTTCTGGGTCAGCTCCAAGATGTCCTGCAATCCAAGTATAATTCATATCCTATCTCCATTAAATTGTTAGAAGTTTTCCCACTATATCATTTTTTTCTTTTCCTTAAAAGACCCAAATTGATGGAGTAGAAAGGATTAGACGGCCTTCCAGATTAATTAAATGCCTCCTTTATTAAATATGTAATATAATCATTAGACAAAAAAATCGAATTACTATAGAAAAAAGAATAACTTATAAAAAAAATTGACCTATGTCAGAAAATAGTAATGATAAAATAAAAGACCATGGCGATGCTTTAAACCGGCTCTACTCAAGAGGTGATGAAAAAGCTCTTCATAAACACGGCTACCTCTACCCTGTAGAAGAAGCAAGTGACTTCCACGATCCTTTTTCTGAACTCTCCTTATTTTTAGCAAAACGCCTTAAAAAAGAAATCCTCAAAAATTCTCAACCAAAGAAGTGGTCCCAAAATATTCAAAAGACCCTTCTAGCAGAAGTCTTACCAGAATTTAGAGAGCATTTCCCCCACTATCGCCTTGGCATTTCTGCCCTTAAAAAGACCTGGGAGAAGATTCATTACTATGTAAAGTATTTAGAGAAGCATTATGCGTATAGTCAAAATGGGAAACTCGATATTTCCTATCTGATACGCGAGAATCTTTCTCTATTTTTTGAAAAGGAGCTGCCCTCTGCGGCAGCCTCTTTTCATTTTGCTCATCACATCACTGGTAAAATCTCTGAATGCATAGCTGCTGTTGATGGAGAATCCATTGAAAAAAATAAGCTCACCAAAGTAATCTGGGCGATGCAAAAACAACTCATCCCAACCTTTGATAAAGCTGCCTCCCCTTATGAAACGATCGATAACCTCGATAAAATTTTGATTCGATTCCAGCTTGAACTCATAGCAGAAAACCCCCTCCTTCCCCAAGAAGCTTTACAAGAAAGATTGATCGGAAAAATCAAAAGCCTCCTTTCCATCAGCCGTATTCGTAATTTTAGAGAGCTCACTCCACAAATTTCTTCTATCATCGCAGATAAAATGTACCTTGCCTCTCCTCTTCACAGCTTTTACCCAAAGAAGAGTTTATCTGAAATAGAGACTTTTATCAAAAAAGAGCACGCTCTTTTACTAGAACAAGTAAAAAGACCTTCTGCATCCATGCGCCTATCGTTTGTAAGAAGAATACTCTTTGTTCTTCGAATGAAAGAAAATCTCAGCAAAGAAGAGGCTAAAGGCGGATTGAAGTCTTCTATCGAATATGTCTATTCCCTAAAATCCAGCGACTTTAACCATTCAAAGCCAGTAATTCGAAAAGAAGTTTTTCACTTTATCCACAGTGAGATTCTACTTGCCGAAAAAAAAGGTATCAAAAACATCAAAAGCTACCTGCTGGACGGCCTCCTATCTCTTTTTGATCGAATGGAAAAACTCCCCTCCTTCCCTGTCGAAAATATTTCCATGCTGGAAATTGTGGTGTGGAAAAACATCAAAGAGAATTTACAAGACTCTTGGAAAATTCCTTCCCACCTTGTGCATACCATTGAGGACGAGATTGCAGGGCTATACTTAGATCATACCAAACTTCCTTTTGGGGAGATGGTAGAGCTGGCGATCAAACACCTTGCTCGCATTAGCACACTTAATGCCAATAATCTAGAAGATCGAGCGCACTACTGGAGCATTCAAAACCTCACCCTCGCTTCCCATTTAAAACTCTCTCATGAGCACCCTATCTTCAAAATGATGATAGAAGAGATGAAGCACCTTCCTGCAAAAGAACTCTCCCACGAAGAAAATATGCTCTCTCTTACGAAGAAATTCCTTAAAAAGCATCCAGGTCTTATTCCGTGGAGAAAATCCATCCAAAAAAGGGTTTCTCTCTACTACCTTTACTACCACTTCTCCTTCAAAAAAGAGAGAAATGAAACTCCTTTTGATCGCTTCGAGAAATGGCATTTATATAGCTTGATTCGCAACAAGCAAGGAGTGTTCAAAGAGTTTTATATGGCAGAACTTGCCTCCATTACAAGGTCTCTTCTTCCTTTTATCCCATTTGTAGAATCCTACATTAAGAAAATCTTACAAGAGGAAGAGCGCTGCATCAGCTAACCTTTTATTGTTACTTATGATAAGGGGAATTTTTTTCTATTTCAAAAGCACGATAAATTTGCTCTAATACCAGTAATCTTACCATTTCATGAGGAAAGGTAAATTTAGAAAAGCTAATCTCTCCCTTTGCTCCCTTTTTTACTTCAGAAGGAATGCCAAGAGCTCCCCCTATCACAAAGTTCCAGTGAGCTTTAGCGCAGATGAATTTAGAAAATTGCACAGAGGTATACTCTTTACCCAAAACCTCAAAACAGTAATAGCTTTTGCCGCTTAGTTTTTCTATAAGATCTTTGTCTGTTTTCAGAATAATCCACTCAAAAGAGCAACTCCCTTTCAAACGCTTTTCAAAGCTTTGCAGCGCCTCACTTAAATAAGAAGGATGCCTTCGACCAACACAATAAATTTTTATCCTATAACCCATATAAAAAAACCATTGAATGAATACCATGTTCAGTTTTATAATTACTTCGAAAATTCTGTAAAACTGCTGTTTTTAAGATTTTGCCTGGTTTTTTATAAAAAAAAACCATTTTAGAAAATGTTAGTCTCCTAAAATCTGAGCAAAATGATCAACATAAGTTTTTCAAAGTTTCCTAATTTTATATCAACACAAGTTAATCATAAAGGTGCAAATGAGTCTTTGGAAAAAAATAATCCCTACCCTCCTTCTTTCTTATCTACCTTTATACTCCCAGACTACTCACTATCATGGAGTGAATCTTTGTAACGGAAAGCTAGAGTATACTACGGAAGATATGGTTGTGGAAAGTGGAGCACCTATCCCAATAAGTAGAGGCTGCTATGTTTTAGAGAAAGCCCCTGCTAAAGATAAATTCTACCAGTCTCTTGAACAAATTGGCCTTTTCCCTTACCTAAAACTCTACCTTCATAAAAATAGCTCTGGATACTATGGCGAGGTCATTGAAACCTCTGGTCGAACTCTTTACAAAGAAGCTAAGCATCCAAAAAATCGCTTGGTAATGGAAAGAGATTTAGGAAAAAGCCCTTTTTATTCAGCTGCAAGCAGCTACCGTGAAAATCCCATAAATGACAAACTCACCTTTGTCCGTAATGACAAAGATGCTACTTTGGAGCTTGCCGATGGCACAAAAAGGTATTACAAAAAACACGGTAAAAAAACCACTTGGAAAGATACGGTTGCGGGTTATTATCGTAAACTTGGCTACCAATACAGATTAATCAAAGAAGTTGCTCCTAGCGGCGAAGTTACCCTTTTTGAGTACAAAAAAAACAAAAGCGTGCTCATAAAAAAAGTTAATCCACATAATGAGAATGTTATTTCTTGGATACGAATCACCCTTGAAGCAGGCCAAAACCACTACCTAAAAGTAGAGACAAGTGACCAAAAGGTCCTTTACTACCATCTAACTTATCTAGGTGACAAAAGAAACGCTTTATATCTTGCTTCGCTAAAAAAACCAGGATGTAAAACGCTGAGCTTTTCTTATACAAAAGCAAAGCAAAAAGAAGCCTTCTATTCTACCAAAGCCCACACTAGAGACGGCTCTTACTCTATTACCTATGACTTTACAAACAATGAAAATAAAGAGGCAGTCAAAGAACTCTATAAGCATGGACAAAAAATAGCCTCTTTTTGCTTCGATGAAGGAGTAACAACCGTTACCGATTTCAGGGGAGCTATCACTAAGTACTTCCACGCAGAAAACAAGATCACCAAAATAGAGCAATACACGAAAGAGAATAGACTCTATTGTCTAGAAAAATATGATTGGGAAGCTCATAAAATAGTAAGTAAGACTCTTTTTGATGGCTATGGGAAAAGACTCCTTTCTTCTTTATTTACCTACGATAATCATGGGAACCTCCTTAAAAAAGAGTGGAGCAATGAAAAAGAATCTTATGTGGAAACCTATTCCTATAATGATAATCATCTTGTTACTCAGAAAAATGATAATGGCGTTATCACCAATTATCGATATAAGGAGGGAACCACCCTTCTCGCGCACAAAAAAATTGGTGATATTGAAGAAGTCAACCAATACGATGAGAATGGACTATTAACAAGCGCCAGATGTCGTTGGAATAATGGAAAAACAGAACGAGCCAAAACCTTCTATCGCGATCCTCAAACAAAGTTAATTACTAAAAAAACTGATGGGCCGTTAAGTACAATATATACCTATGATAGATCCTGTAAACTTGTACAAGAACAAAAAGGCAATGCAATCACCTCTTATGCCTATGATTCTGCTGGTAGATTGATTGAGCAACAACTCCCACTTGGTGGAATAAACAAATATGAATATGATGAAAATGGAAAAATTCTTGGTAAAAAAGAGATTGGGAAACCCTATAAAGAATACCACTATTATCCAGATACCCTAACTCAAACCATCGTTATCCATGGGAAAGAATCAACAAAACAATTTGACTTGCAAGGCAAAATCTTGGAAGAGATCAACGAATATGGATTTTCTACTACTTTTACTTATGATGAATTTGGCAGATTAGTTAAAAAAATCCTTCCAGAGCAAGAGATTTCAGGAAACCTTGTAAGGCCAGAGTGGTCATATGAGTACGACGTGTTTGGAAACCGAATAAAAGAGGTTTCCCCTTCACAGCAAATCATCAAAACGAGCTATAACTTACTTGGAAAACCCACTAAGATCCTCTATCCTGATGGCACCAATATTACCCATAAATATGATCGTCATGGGAATGTAATCGCCACCTCCCTAAAAGATAACTCCAAAATCTTTTATGAGTATGATGATTTAGGCAGAACTATCTCTAAAAAACAGGGTTCTTTTGAAGAAAAATGGGAATACCTAGGTTATGATTTAACCAAGTACACCAATAAAAGAGGTCTTTCCACCAAATACTATTATGATGAATTTGGTCGCAAAGAAGCGGAAGATTATGCTGGAAGAATCAAACTCTTTGCCTACAATAACCAGGGGAATTGTTATCGTATCGAAGAAGGTGCCTTAGTAGAAGAAAAGACCTATGATATGGAAGGAAAGGTAATCGATAGCGCTCATAACGGTTTTGATTACACAAAAAATGAGTATAATGAAGAAAATCAAAAGGTACGAACCCTTAAAACTACCTCTCAAGGGGAAGCAGAAGATCTTTATGTCTATGATGAGCAAGGAAGGCTTACCATGCATTCAAACCCTCTTCAAGAAGAGACCGTCTACTTATTTGAAGATCAGAAAGAAACCATCTTTTACCCAAGTGGCAAAAAAGTAGAAAAACGATTTGATCCTGAAGGGCGAATAACAGAAGAAACACACACCTTGCCTAATGGAACATCTACCACCAGCAAGACCTACTATGACATTGATGGCAGAATCTTTAAGCAAAGCATTGCAGATCATACCATTGAATATGTCTACAACAAAATGGGCTTGATGACAGAAAAAACGGAGCGTGGCGAAACTACCAAATTTATCTACGATAAAAAAGGTAGATGCAACAAAAAAATCCTTCCAAATGAGATTTCTATCCTCTATCAATATGACCCGCAAGATCGAAAGATTTCCATGGAAAGCTCAGACAATAGCGTCTCTTATCAATACTTCTATGAGGGGGAAGATCTAGTTCAAATCAAAGATATCCTTACCAATAAATCTCTGTATTTTGAGTACTCTAAATTTGGGGAGCTAGAAAAAGAAACAAGCCTTCATGGCTTTACCACTAGTTGGAGTTACGATACTTTTGGAAGAAAAAAAGCCCTTCATTTACCAGATGGGAGCTCTATCCACTACCAATATGAAAAAAACTGCCTTGTTAAGGTATCTAGAAAAAATAGCAAGTCGCAGAAGCTTTACTCTCATGAATATTCTAAGTTTGATCAAGCAAAACAGGTAATGCAAGAGATCTTACCATTAGGTCTTGGAACCACCTCGACAGAGCACGATATCTTAGAACGACCGATCAAATTGCTCTCCCCTTTCCATAAGATTGAAGTTTGTTTTGATAAAGACAATACTCCAAAACAACAAAGCACTCTCCACCTAGAAATGGAGCAAGAAAAGCAAGAGGATAATCCAGATAATATTATTAGTAAGAAAACGTATGATGCTTTAGAGCGACTCGTTTTTATCCAATATGAAAATGGGAATTATACCTCTTTTGAATATGATCCCCTTTCCCGCCTGATTTCAAAAGAAACACCAGAGGGCATATCTCACTTCTTATATGATGGAGAGACCGAGATTGCTATAGTAGATGAAAATGGGGAGATAGAAAGACTTAAAGTATTTGGCCTTGATGAACATGGTAAGATTGGTGCTGCTATTTCCATTGAGCTGGATGGTCAGACCTTGATTCCTCTTTATGACCTTCAGGGAAATATCGTCGCCTTAGTAGATAATAATGGCCACGTTCAAGAAGTTGGCTCCTACATCAAAAGTATAGAAAATTTTTAATTACAGATGCTTTTCTTGAGGAATCTTAATTCCCTACGGTGTATAATCAAGTTAAATAGAGCAATTTGACAAATGAAATTTTTATTACTTTTTCTACACTTTGATGCAGACCCAGTCTGCTTTACTATCCCTTTTTTAAACCACCCTATTGCGTGGTATGGGGTAATCTTTTCTGCTGCCTTCTTTTTTGGGTATAAATTTTTTATTTGGTTACATCTTCGCTATAACCTAAATCGAGTCGAAATCCCAAACGATCTAGAACCATTCACCATCCCAGAAGGATACATCCTCTCCAAAAAGCACCAAAAATGGTATAATTTTTATTGTAAACGCATTAGCGATAAGACAAAACAAGACACTCTTTATCAATACCTCTATCTAGAAGAACAAGAAAAAGTTTCCCCTCTAGTAAAAAAGAGCATCGCTTTTGCAGACGCAGGGCTTATCTATATTATTTTAGGTACCATTATTGGAGCAAGGCTTGGGCACATCCTCTTTTACGAAAATATCTGGGAATACTTGTTAAATCCTATCCTTATTATCAAAACTTGGGAAGGAGGGCTTGCCAGTCATGGAGGCATCCTTGCTATTCTCCTTGGAGCATATTTGTTTATTCGAAAAAATGGCTCTATGAGCTTCTTGAATTTTATGGATATGATCAGCGCTCCCACCATGTTTGTTTGTGCTTGGATTCGCATCGGGAATTTTATCAATCAAGAAATCTTGGGCGCACCTTCTAATGTACCATGGGCAATTATTTTTGACCATCCAGCGACGGGCGGAGCTCCTCTACCAAGACACCCTATGCCATTGTATGAGTTCATATTATATATGTCTGTATCCATCTTGCTTTTTGTAATGTGGAAAAATAACCTCTACAAAAAGTTTTCAGGTTTATATGTAGGGCTTGCTATGGTCTTATCTTTCACTGGAAGATTCTTTTTAGAGTTCTTTAAAAACCCACAGACTGCTCACGATATCCACAGCGTACTGCAAGTAGGCCAACTACTAAGTTTGCCAATGATTGCAGCAGGTATTTATCTTATATTCTCCTCATTACAAGGTCTCGACAAAAAAGCTTCAGAGCATTAATATAAGTTTTTACATTTTTCAAAGGACTAAAAAATGAATACGCCAAAAACATTTGCTCGTATGATTACCCTATCATTTATTTCTGTCTATATTATGTTATCTATCACCTTCCTCAGACCATTTTTTGGTGGAGCTTTAGGTTATAACTTAATAGCAGGCTTAGTACTTAGCGCTGCCTCTACCCCCATCTTTTTTTACTTAGAAAGCTTGTGTCGAAAATACTCCCTTCGCATTTGGGGAACCATAACCCTTGGTTTGTTTGCTGGGATCTTTTTAGGAAAAGCCTTAGAAACCATTTATGAAAGCCTCTTGCTTTCTGCAGCAGCTGGAAACGAGATTGCTCCTTACCTTCTAACCTACCCTAAAACACTGATCTATCTCTTCTCCATTCATCTGGCCGTGAGCTTAATCCTTGTATACCAAGAAGAACTCCATCTATCTATCCCCTTTATCCGTTTTCATAAAACAACTGGGGATGAAAAAAATATCATTTTGGATGAACATGCTCTTGGTGATCCAAGAATTTTTGACTTCTTATCTACCGGAATACTCAATAACAAAGTGATCATTCCAACCTTCATTACCAAAGATTTAAAGAGAAAACTTGAGCTTGCTCAAAGTCATAGCGGCGGCTCCATCCAAAGAATTATTGCTGCCATAGATAAAATCAAAGAGATCAAAAACTTAAATGTAAAAGAAAATGAAACAGATTTTTCTGATCTTACCGATATTCGTAAGAAGATCCACCGCCTGGCTAAAGTCACCGGTTCTAATATCTTAACTGCAGAATGCTCTAAAATCAGCAAAGAGCCTGACGAAGTAGAGTACATTGGCATCAATCACATTGCAAACGCCCTAAAAAATATCATGTCCACTGGTGAATCTATTGAAATCAAAGTGCAGCGTTATGGAAAAGAGCCAAAACAAGGTGTTGGTTACCTAGAAGATGGTACCATGGTAGTTATCAATAATGGAGGAAGCTTTGTTGGGGAAGTAATTGAAACAAGAGTTATCTCTGTCAAACAAACCTCTGCTGGACGCATCATTTTCACCAATGCTCTGGTAGAAGAGGAAGAACCTTCCTATGCTTACGAATCCTATGAACCACATGAAACTGTATGAATGAAAACAAGTCTATTTTCGGCTTAGGCACTGATATTATCAGTATTGAGCGCTTTAGAAAGTCTGTAGAAAAGCACGGAGATGTCTTTTTAGAAAAGCTCTTCTTAACTGCAGAGATTGCCTACTGTAAGAAACATGCCGACCCTATCCCCTCCTTTGCAGCACGCTTTAGCGCAAAAGAAGCCATTGTAAAAGCCTTGGGCGAAGGCTTTGGAGAAAAGCTTGCTTTCCATGATATAGAGATCACCAAGGACGCAAAAGGCAAGCCTCACGTATCCTTGTCAGAAAAAGCACAAAAGCACTTTAACGCCCCAACCTTTCATCTATCCCTATCTCACTGCAAGGAATATGCTACTGCAACGGCAATAGCTCTGAAATAAGATATATGGAGCCGCAAACTAATATAACCTCTGCTTCCTGCCCTGCATAGCTTTTTAAGCCTAATCTTTTCACATCTTCTAAAGAGAGAAGACGCTCATTATTTACAGGATAAAAATACACTGCCTCTACAAAAGAAGAAAGGATGTCTAAACATTTTCTCGCCTCTTTATTCTTCGCCATATTCCATATTGCTATAATATTTTTTTGCGGATAAAGCTTCTCCACCTTAGTTTTTAAAGACCAAAAAGCATTTTGATTATGAGCCATATCAAACACATACTTTCCACATTGCTCAAACCTTCCTCGCAAATGAGCCTTTTCCTTACAAGTCTTCATTCCTAACAACTCTAAAGCTTTATCCGCAATTGCTTTATTCTCCTGCTGATAATCTTCATAAGAATCCATAATATAAGCTTTTGCCCCCATTTTCTCTATTTGCTTATGCACCGCTTGTAGATTAGCATAATACCCTAATACAACAGGCATGGAGCTTTTAATAATTCCAGCTTTTTGCAAAGCAATCTCTTGTAAAGTATCTCCCAAGACATCTGCATGATCCATAGAGACATTGGTAATTACAGCAAGGTCTGAATCAATGATGTTGGTAGAATCTAATGCACCACCAATGCCAACTTCTATCACTGCATAATCTACCCCTTCTTCCTTAAAATAGATGAGAGCGAGATCGG